>NZ_JBAQRT010000104.1:0-3593 GCF_049306435.1 Zavarzinia sp. | reverse complement strand
ACCCGGAGCTGGTCGCCGGCACCGGCCGGGCCTGCACCCGCCTGATGCGGGCGGGCGCGCCCGGCACGGTGGTCAAGGTCGGGGCCGAGGCGGTCTATATCGGCATCCTGCCGGCCCTTGGGCTCGGCCTTGCCCTGAAGATCGACGACGGCGGCACCAGGGCGGCCGAGCTTCTGGTCGCCGCCCTGCTCGACCGCTTCGGCCAGATCCGGGACGACGCGCGGGACGATGTCGCCGATCTGCTGGCGCCCATCCTTCGCAACTGGGCCGGCGACGCGGTGGGCGCGCTGCGGCTGGCGCCCGATTGGGCTTGACCTCTCGTTCCGAACGGGACACCCCAGACCCAGAACAGTTAAAATCTGGGGAGGAGAGAACCCGTGGTGAAGCAGCTGCTGTGCAAGGCCTATGGGCCGCCGGAATCCCTCGTGCTCGAGGATGTGCCGCCCGCGCCGCTCGGCCGGGGTGAGGTTCGCGTGCGTCTTCACGCGGCCGGGGTGAATTTCCCCGACGTGCTGATCATCCAGGGCAAATATCAGTTCAAGCCCGAGATGCCCTTCGCCCCGGGCGGCGAAGCCGCCGGCGTCATTACCGAGGTGGGCGAGAAGGTCGCGGGCTTCGCCGCGGGCGATCGGGTCATCGTCATGACCGGCTGGGGCGCCTTCGCCGAGGAACTCGTGGTGACGCCCGACCGCCTCGCGCCGCTGCCGCCCTCGATGCCCTTCGAGGAAGGCGCGGCTTTCCTCATGACCTATGCCACCTCCCACCACGCCCTGAAGCAGCGCGCCCGCCTGCGACAGGGCGAGACCCTGCTGGTGCTGGGCGCCGCGGGCGGCGTCGGCCTCGCCGCGGTCGAACTGGGCAAGGCCATGGGCGCCCGGGTGATCGCCGGAGTCTCGACCGACGAAAAGGCCGAAATCGCGAAGCGGCACGGCGCCGACGAGGTGATCGTCTACAGCCGCGAGGGCCTGCGCGACCGGCTGAAGGTGCTGGCGCCCGAGGGCGTCGATGTCGTCTATGATCCGATCGGCGGCGATTATTCCGAACAGGCGCTGCGCTCGATCGCGTGGAAGGGCCGCTTCCTCGTCGTCGGCTTCGCCTCGGGGCCGATCCCGTCGATCCCGCTCAATCTCGCCCTTCTCAAGGGCTGCGAGATCGTCGGCGTGTTCTGGGGTGCCTTCACGGCGCGCGAGCCCGACCTGCACCGCGAGAATGTCGCCGAACTGATCCACCTTTATGAAGAAGGCAAGATCAGGCCGCTGGTCAGCAAAACCTATCCCCTCGCCGAAGGCGGCCAGGCGATCCGCGACATGATGGAACGCCGGGTCACCGGCAAGGTCGTCGTCACGATGTAATGCGAGGCGGCCGGGGCTAGCGTCCCGGCTCGTCGAGCGCGAAGAACTCGAGGTGCCAGGTCATTTCCTCGGGCGTCAGCGGGTAATTGGTGCCGCCCCTGGCGTGCAGCAGCCCGCTTTGCGGAATGAGGGCGATCTGGCGCTGGACCTTCGTGGCGAGCCGCATGGACAGGCCGGCGCGCCAGACGAGGGCGCAGACCGGCTTGGCCAGGCGGCAGCCCAGGACCTGGCGCACCGCCGCCGGCCGCAGGCCGGCGCGGACGCAGAAGGCGGCGATGACGAAATCGCGCCGGCCGCCGTCGATCGCCCTTTCGATCTCGGCCTCGTCGAGATGGCCGTCCCGGTCCATCCTGGCCACCTCGGCCAGCAATTCGTCGAAAGGCTGACGCGCCTGCTCGTGCTCCCCGGCGGAGACCCGTTCCCGCACCCGGCGGGCCAGGGTCGCCGCGGTTTCCTCGTCGAGATCGTTGCGGCTCATCAGCTGGTCGACCAGCGACGAGGCGACGAAACCGGCGATGCGGCGAATCGCCCGCATCGACAATTCGGTGCGCAGCACCAGGGGCTGGTGCCAGATGTCGATCGAGGCGGCGGAATCGATGATGCGGTCGAGCACATCCTCGCGCAGGCGCGCGGACGGATTGGCCAGCAGGGCGGCGACGGCGGGAATATCCAGCGTCGCGACGATCGCCTCGGACACGGAGTCCGGCAGATGGTTGCGCCGGGCGATGGCCGCCATGGCACCTTCGACCTGGCAGGTGGCGATGATCTCCAGCAGATCGCTGTCGCTCAGCAGGGGCGAATATTCGAGGATCGGGGCCGAAACGATCAGATCGAGATCGCGGGCCAGCGCCTCGACGATCGGCTTGGGCACGTTGCGCGACGATTTCAGCTCTTCCGACAGAACCCGGCGCACCGCCGCGAGCTGGTCCTGGGCCATGATCTCGATCAGCTCGATCGTGCGCTCGCGCAGACGGTCCTGTTCGCCCGCGGGCAGGTTCGGCAGCAGCCGGGCGACCTTTCGCGCCAGCTCGCGCCGCACATCCTCGGAAACGTCGCCGGTCAGATGCTGGTTGGCCTGATGGGGCGTGCCCGGATTGGCCGCCACCGCGCGGCGGACGGCGGCATCCTCGTCCTCGGCCAGATAGTAGAGGATCTCCGGCCTTGTATCGCCCTGTCCGGCAAGATGGCGGCGCGCGTCGGGCGTGCCGTTTTCAAGGCGCCTTCGCTGTTCCTCATAGCTCAGCGGCCCTTCCGGACCACCGCGCAATCGACGCATCAGACGTTTAAGCATCACCCTACTCCGGACGGCAAGGCCATTTCGGCGCGGTCCCGACCACCCGCCTTGGCCCTGTAGAGGGCGGCGTCCGCCCGTCTGGTCAGGGCATCGACCGTTTCGCGACTGCCAGGCTCGTAAACCGCGATCCCCAGCGAAAAGCCAAGATCGGCCCCGATCAGATCCAGCCGGCGATCGAACTCGGCCATCATGTCGAACAGATGCCCGGCCTTGGAGAAGGCGCCCGCGCTGTCGGTCCCGTCGAGCCAGAAGGCGAATTCGTCGCCGCCAATTCGGGCGACCAGATCCCCGGCCCTCAGACGCTCCCGGAACATGGTGCCGAGCAGGGCCAGCGCCTTGTCGCCACCGGCATGGCCGAAGCGATCGTTGAGCGGCTTGAAGGCATCGAGATCCATCAGCAGCAGGGCGCCGGACCGCTTCAGCCGGTCGGCCTGGCGCAGCTTCGCCGGAAGATCTTCCTGGAAGGCGCGGCGGTTCATGATGCCGGTCAGGGCATCGATACGCGACTGTTCCTCGAGCCGGGCGACTCGCTCCCGAATCCCGAGGGCAAGGCCAAGCTGATCGGCGACGGCGCCGAGGATGCCGGCCTGCGTGCCGTGCCAGTGCTGACGGTTGCTGCGCACCAGGACAAGGGCGCCGACCGCGGCACCGCTTTCACTGGCGATGGCGACAAGGGCCGTGCGCTCGCCCAGGGTCCGCACTTCGACGCGGCCGGCCGCCTGGCCCTTCTGGGCCATGTGCTCGACCTCGATGGTCAGGTTCTCGACCATGTCGTCATCGATCGCGCCAAGGGTCAGGATGGGACGCATCCCCTCGTTGCCGTGACGCGCCACGACGATGGCGCCCTGGCCATGCAGCGTGCCCATGGAGGCTTCCGCCGCGACCCGGATCGCCCGGTCGGGTCCGCCGTCGCCGCGCATCGCGTCGATCACGGCGCCGCGCAGGCG
>NZ_JBAQRT010000103.1:0-35421 GCF_049306435.1 Zavarzinia sp. | reverse complement strand
GACGAGGCCAGCCCCCGCCGCGACCATGCCGCCTGCGGCGAGGCCGGTTCCGACCGCGGCGGCGGCGCTGAGCTGCGGGCCGCCGGAGACAATGCCACTGGCGATGCCAGGACCGAATATGCCGAGGCCGAGCAGCGACAGCGCGGCGAGCACGATCGCCATCGCCTCGTCGATCGACGGGTTCTGGCCGCCGAAGCCCGATGTGAACTCGGAGAAGAGCGTCGAGCCAATGCCGATGATGACGGCGAGTACGAGAACCTTGATGCCGGACGAGATGACGTTGCCGAGCACGCGCTCCGCCATGAAGGCGGACTTGCCGAAAAGGCCGAAGGGAATCAGCACGAAGCCGGCGAGCGTCGTCAGCTTGAACTCGATGAGCGTGACGAAGAGTTGGATCGCGAGGATGAAGAAGGCGAGCAGGACCAGCGCCCAGGCGAGGAACATGCAGGCGATCTGGATGAAGTTCTCGAAGAACGACCAATAGCCCATCAGGCTGGAGATCGAATCGAGGAGCGGTCGGCCGGCATCCAGGCCGGTCTGGGCGACCTTTCCGGGACGCATGAGGTCGGCGGTCGAGAAGCCGGTGCCGCTCGCCTTCAGGCCGAGGCCGGCGAAGCTCTCGAAGACGATCCGGGCGAGGTTGTTCCAGTTGCCGATGATGTAGGCGAAGACGCCGACGAACAGGGTCTTCTTGACCAGCCGCGCCATGATGTCGTCGTCGGCGCCCCAGCTCCAGAACAGCGCAGCGAGCGTCACATCGATGACGATCAACGTGGTGGCGATGAAGGCGACTTCGCCGCTGAGCAGACCGAACCCGCTGTCGATGTAGCGAGTGAAGACCTCGAGGAAATGGTCGATGACGCCGGTGCCGCCCATGATTTTATCGCGCCTCGTCGAGTTGCGGAGTGTTCGGTGCGGAGGGTGTCGCGGCGGGTGCGTCGGTCGGTTGCGATTGAGGAGCGTGGCCATCGCGCGGTGCAGGCGGCATGTCCGGCAACCGCTCGGCGGGACGGGCGCCGGGCGCGAGGAAGCGCTGGCGGTTTTCCGCCCAGGCACGGCGGCATTCCGGATCGCGCGGTCCCTCTTCGCCGAGCGCCTGGCAGCGGATCAATGCGTCCCGCAGAGGATCGGCCGGCACCTCCGCGGCGCGGCCGGACGGCCATGTCTCGGGCGCTTCCTCCTTGCGAGTCATCTCGATCGCGGTTGCGGTGACCGCGACAGCGACGAACACGACGGCACCGAGGCGCGCGAGCATCTTCCCGTCCATCCCCGTGCCCTCAGTGGCCGTTCGGGAACATGCGGGCGTTGCCGGGTTGGTAGCCGGTGCCCGGCGTCAGGAAGCGGCGGCGCTGTTCGCGGCCTTGCTCGGCCGCGGCCGCCCGCTCGGCTTCGGACAAGCTCTGGGCCCGGCCATTGGCAGCGACGACGGCGGTGAGATCGGCGAGCTGCTGCGCCTGCAGGGCAAGAAGCTGATTGCCCGCCTGCGTCGCCTGCAGCGCGCCGGTCGCGCCCTGGCTCTGGCCGACCAGTGCCGACATCTCGCTGCGATTGGTGTCGATGTTGCCGACGACGCCGGCCTGCACGCGCATCGCGTCCTGCAAGCCGCCGACGGTATTCTGCCAGCGCTCCCGCGCCTGCGTCACGAGCGCCTGGTCGGAGGCGGACATCGACGCATTGCCGTAGGTGGTCTGGAACGCGCGGTCGATCTGCTGGACGTTGAGGGCGATGCCCTGCGCCTGTTGCAGAAGCTGCTGCGTGCGCTGGACGGACTGCTGAAGCTGCTGAAGCGAGGAGTATGGCAAGCTCGCCAGGTTGCGGGCCTGATTGATTAGCATGGTCGCTTCATTCTGAAGCTGGGTGATCTGCTGATTGACCTGCTGGAGCGTGCGCGCCGCCGTCAGCACGTTTTGCGCATAGTTGGTCGGGTCGTAGACGATCCACTGCGCGGCGGCGGGCGGCGCGAAGATCGGCGACAAGGCGAGCGGCGCGGCAAGGAGCGCGGCGCTGATGCGCAACGCGCGCGCGCGGATGTGAATAGGACGGGTCATGGACGTACCTCCGGTTCGTTTTGGGGGATGACATTGGTGAGGCCGGCGATGAGGTCGGCAGCCCAGTCGAGCCGGTTCGCCGCGAGCCACTCGCGCAGGAACCCGTCCGTTCCGCTGCGGGCATGAACGTCGGCGATCATCGCCTGATACTGTTTGGATGAGGCCGCACACAGCGCCAGGGCCACGTCCGACAGGCCCAGCTCGAACAGGCGATTGCCCCGCCGCGACTGGCAGTAATAGTCGCGCTTGGGCATGGCCCGCGCGAGGATCTCGATCTGGCGGTCGTTGAGACCGAAGCGGCGGTAGATGGCGGTGATCTGCGGCTCGATCGCGCGCTCGTTGGGGAGCAGGATGCGCGTCTGGCAGCTCTCGATGATGGCCGGCGCGATCGCCGAGCCGTCTATGTCGGACAGCGATTGGGTGGCGAAGATGACGCTCGCGTTCTTCTTGCGCAGCGTCTTAAGCCATTCGCGGAGCTGGCCGGCAAACCCTTCATCGTCGAGGGCGAGCCAGCCCTCATCGACGATCAGGAGAGTCGGCCGGCCGTCGAGGCGGTCCTCGATGCGATGGAAGAGATAGGCGAGGACGGCGGCGGCCGCGCCGGTGCCGATGAGCCCCTCGGTCTCGAAGGCCTGGACGTTCGCCTCGCCGAGATATTCGGACTCGGCGTCGAGCAGCCGGCCATAGGGACCGCCGACGCAATAGGGTCGCAGCGCCTGCTTCAGGTCGTTGGATTGGAGCAGGACGGAGAGGCCCGTCAACGTGCGCTCCGCGACAGGCGCGGATGCCAGCGAGGTTAGGGCCGACCAGAGATGCTCCTTGACCTCGGGCGTGACCGGCACGCTCTCGCGGGAGAGGATCGCGATCAGCCAGTCGGAGGCCCAGGCGCGCTTGGCGACGTCGTCGATGCGGGCGAGCGGCTGGAGCGACACGCTGTCGTCGGCGCCGTCGGTTAGGCCACCGCCGAGATCATGCCAGTCGCCGCGCATGGCCAGCGCCGCGGCGCGGATCGATCCGCCGAAGTCGAAGGCGAAGACCTGGGATTGCGGATAGCGCCGGAACTGAAGCGCCATCAGCGCCAGCAGCACGGACTTGCCGGCGCCGGTTGGCCCGACGATCAGCGTATGGCCGACGTCGCCGACGTGGATGGAAAGCCGGAACGGGGTCGAGCCCTCTGTTCTGCCGTAAAGCAGTGGGGGTGCATCGAAGTGCTCGTCCCGTTCCGGTCCCGCCCACACCGCCGACAGCGGGATCATGTGAGCGAGATTCAATGTGCTGATGGGCGGCTGGCGGACATTGGCGTAGACGTGGCCGGGCAGCGAACCCAGCCAGGCGTCCACGGCATTGATGGTCTCGGCCATCGCCGTGAAGTCGCGGCCCTGGATGACCTTCTCCACCAGGCGCAGCTTCTCGGCGGCAATGCGGGGGTCATCATCCCAGACCGTGATCGTCGCCGTCACATAGGCCTGGCCGGCATAGTCGGCGCCCAGCTCCTGCAGCGCCATGTCGGCGTCGGCCGCCTTGTTGGCCGCGTCGGTGTCGACGAGCGCCGACGCCTCGTTGGTCATGATCTCCTTGAGGATGGCGGCGATCGACTTGCGCTTGGCGAACCATTGCCGCCGGATCTTGGTCAGCAGCTTGGTGGCGTCGGTCTTGTCGAGCAGGATCGCCCGGGTCGACCAGCGATAGGGAAAAGCGAGCCGGTTCAACTCGTCGAGGATGCCGGGCGTGGTCGCGGACGGGAAACCGACGATGGTGAGGATACGCAGGTTCGTCTCGCCCAGCCGTGGCTCGAGCCCGCCGGTGAGCGGCTGATCGGCGAGCAGCGCGTCGAGATACATCGGCGTCTCGGGAACGCGGACGCGATGCCGCTTCGTCGAGATGGTCGAATGCAGGTAGCTGAGCGTCTCAGCGTCATCGAGCCACGCGCATTCCGGCATGAAGGCGTCGATGAGGTTCAGAATGCGGTCGGTGCGATCGATGAAGCCGCGCAGGATCTCATGCGCATCGACGCCGGTGTGATCGCGGCCCTCGTAGAGCCAGGTCTCGGCGCGCGCCGCGTCTTCGGCCGGCGGCAGGTAGAGGAAGGTGAGGAAGTAGCTGGACTCGAAATGCGCGCCGGCTTCCTCGAAGTCGGCTTTACGTTCGGCGTCGACCAGCGCGGAAGCGCTGTCGGCGAACGTGCTGGCCGGATAGGTCGCGGCGCCGTGGCGCTGCGCCTCGACGAAGATGGCCCAGCCGGAGCCGAGGCGACGGAAGGCATTGTTCAGCCGGCCGGCGACGGCGACCAGCTCGGCCGGCACGGCGCTGTCGAGATCTGGGCCACGGAAGCGCGCGGTGCGCTGCAAGCTGCCATCCTTGTTGAGGACGACGCCTTCGCCGGCGAGCGCGGCCCATGGCAGGAAGTCGGCAAGCCGGGTGTTGCGGTTGCGATACTCGGCAAGGTTCATCATCGCGCCGCTCCTCAGACCGACAGGTGACCGGGGATGCGCAGATGCTTGCGCACGACGTCGACGAACTGCGGATCGCGCTTCGCAGCCCAGACGGCGGCGAAGTGGCCGAGAGCCCAGAGGCCAAGGCCGACCAGCCAGAGGCGAAGGCCGAGGCCGAGCGCTGCGGCCAGTGTCCCGTTGAGAATGGCGATCGAGCGCGGCGCGCCGCCTAGCAGGATGTGCTCGGTCAGCGCCCGGTGGACGGGCACGGAAAAGCCCGGAACCTCGCCGCCATGATGCGCGCCGTCGGCCATCAGACGAGCGCCCCGCCGCCGAACGAGAAGAACGACAGGAAGAAGCTCGACGCCGCGAAGGCAATCGACAGGCCGAACACGATCTGGATCAGGCGCCGTGCGCCGCCCGACGTGTCGCCAAAGGCGAGAGTCAGGCCGGTGATGATGATGATCATCACGGCGATGATCTTGGCGACCGGCCCCTCGATCGATTCAAGGATCGACTGAAGCGGCGCTTCCCAAGGCATGGACGAACCGGACGCATGGGCGGCCGGTGCGAGGGCGAGCGTCAGGAAGGTGACGGACACCGCCGTGGCGATGTGGCGACGGATGCGCAAAGCATGCTTGATCATGACGGGTCTCCTGTGAGCGGTTGGCTTGCGGGGGTGACGCGGTAGTCGCCGTCGGGGCCGAGGCCCTCGATGCGGGCGAGTTCGGCGAGGCGGCGCGAAGAGCCGCGGCCGGAAAGCACTGCGACCAGATCGATCGTCTCGGCGATCAACGCTCGCGGGACGGTGACGACGGCTTCCTGAATGAGCTGCTCCATGCGGCGCAGCGCGCCGATCGCGGTGCCGGCGTGGATGGTCCCCACGCCGCCGGGGTGCCCAGTGCCCCAGGCCTTCAAGAGGTCGAGCGCCTCGGCACCGCGCACCTCACCGATCGGAATGCGGTCGGGGCGCAGGCGCAGTGAGGACCGGACGAGATCGGAGAGCGAGGCGACGCCGCCCTTGGTCCGCATGGCGACGAGATTGGGCGCCGCGCATTGCAGCTCGCGGGTATCCTCGATCAGGACGACGCGATCCGAGGTCTTGGAGACTTCGGCCAGCAGCGCGTTGGTGAGGGTGGTCTTGCCGGTCGAGGTGCCGCCGGCGACGAGAATGTTGCGCCGATCCCGGACGGCCTGGCGCAGCGTCTCGGCCTGACCCGCTGCCATGATGCCGGCGGCGACGTAATCGTCGAGCGTGAACACCGCGACGGCGGGCTTGCGGATCGCGAAGGCCGGGGCGGACACGACGGGGGGCAACAGCCCCTCGAACCGCTCCCCCGTTTCGGGCAACTCGGCCGAGACGCGCGGAGCGCCTGGATGAACCTCAGCGCCGACATGGTGCGCGACCAGACGGATGATCCGCTCGCCGTCCGCCGGCGACAGCCGCTCACCGGTATCGGAAAGCCCTTCGGAGAGCCGGTCGACCCAGAGCCGCCCATCGGGGTTGAGCATCACCTCGACGACCGCGGGGTCCTCCAGAAACCGGGCGATGGCGGGGCCGAGCGCGGTGCGCAGCATGCGCGCGCCGCGAAGGATCGCCTCGGATTTCTGGTGAGTTGACGCCACGTCGTCCCCGTTCTCTTGCGGGCCCGCGAAGTGCGGCCCTGGATCGGGGATGAGTAGAAGAGGCAGAAATTATGGTCTGACAACAACCATCATGTGGTCGTCGTACTGTGGCGTACAAAGACAGGGAAACGGCGGAGCAGCATCCAATCCGGCGCGATGGTGGTCTGGTGGCAGTGGCGAGAGGCTGCCGCCGCTTAGACGGCGGATGACGCGTCATTGATTTCACGATAGTCGTGAAGCGGGCAAAACTATAAAATGCATGGCGTCAGGGGGGCTGCTTTGAAGATTTACGCCGTATCGATCGAGAATTTTCGGGGCATCAGTTCTGCAAATCTGGTGCTGCCCGACCATGCTGTCCTCATCGGCGACAACAACACGGGTAAATCCTCGGTCTTGGAAGCGATAGATCTGGCGCTCGGACCGGATAGATTAAGTCGCCGCCCTCCGGTCGATGAGCATGATTTCTTCGAGGGCAAATATCTTCCCGTGGCCGCCGCCGAGGGCGGGGTGCCCGATGCGACCGAAGATGTCCCCGTCGCCGAACCCCCGAAGATCACCATTGAAGTTACCATCATCGGCCTGTCGGAAGAGCAGGAGGCCAGGTTCGGGGGCAATATCGAATGGCTCAATGTCGAAACCGGAGATTTCTTCATCGACGCCAACCCGGCGGGTGTCGATGCTGCGAACATCAAGGCTGCGCTGCGCGTCACGTTCATCGGCGCATATGACGGCGAAGAGGACGATTTCCTTGGCAATACCTATTACGCGCGCAGCCTGACGGAGGAAGAGACTCCGGTACCCTTCTCCAAGAAGGACAAGCAGCACTGTGGCTTCCTCTTCCTGCGCTCGCTGCGCACGGGCTCGCGTGCGCTCAGCCTGGAGCATGGCAGCCTGCTCGACATCATCTTGCGGCTGAAGGAAATCCGGCCGCAAATGTGGGAAGGCACGATCGGCGCGCTCGCCGGATTCGATGTCGCGAGCGATCCCGCGATCGGCATTTCGGGCGTACTCGAGAGTATCGACAAGTCGCTGAAGAAATATGTGCCGCGGGAATGGGGCGTGAAGCCGCATCTCAAGGTCTCGAACCTGACGCGCGAGCATCTGCGCAAGGTCGTGACAGCCTTCATCGCCACCGGCGATGGCGTACATGCCGCACCCTTCTTCCGGCAGGGCACAGGCACGATCAACATGCTGGTGCTGGCGATGCTGTCGCAGATTGCCGAGGACAAGCAGAACGTCATCTTCGCGATGGAGGAAGTCGAGACCGCGATTCCGCCCTATGCCCAGAAGCGGATCGTTCACGAACTGCGCAAGCTGGCGGCCCAATCGATCGTCACCTCGCACTCGCCCTATGTCCTTGAGGAGTTCAAGCTCGACGAGACCGTGATCCTGTCGCGGGCGAATGATGGCATCCTCAAGCAGGCGCAGATCGCGCTGCCCGACAGCGTAAAGCACAAGCGCTATCGCCAGGAGTTTCGGACGCGGTTTTGCGAGGGCCTGCTGTCGCGGCGCGTCCTCATCGCCGAGGGCGCGACCGAGGCGAGTTCATTTCCGGTCGCTGCCCGCCGGCTCTCTGAACTGAACCCCGGCGTCTATGCCTCGCTCGAAGCGCTCGGCATCTGCATCATCGATGCGGGCACCGAGTCGCAGATCGCCGATCTCGCCGGGCTCTATAAGGGTCTCGGCAAGCGGACGTTCGCACTGTGCGACAAGCAGGCCGACCCCGCGAAGGCCGCAATCGAAACCCAAGTCGAGCGCCTGTTCATGCACGAGGAAAAGGGCATCGAGGATCTAATCCTCAAGAACACGACCCCGGCCGCACTTGAACGCTTTTCCGATGCGCTCGATTGGCCGCCGCACCTGTTGCAGAAGTTCCCCGATCCGAAGACCAACCTCATCGCCGCGCTGAAGGAGTATTTCGGGTGGGCGAAGGGCAACTGGGGGATTGCGGATTTCCTTGGCCAATGTTCCGAGGCTGAAATCCCATCGTGGATTCGCGACGCCTGCGTGACCCTCAAGGCGCTCTGCGATCCACCGCCCGCGCCGCCGGCGCCTCCGCAGGGGAACGGCCAGGACGGCGCCGTCGAGCCCGTCGAATAGAGGGACGGATGGTCGACCTGACTCCCGCGCAGAAGGATGTTCTGATCGCCGATGGGCACCAACTCGTTTTGGGTGGGCCTGGCTCCGGCAAGACCACTGTGTCCATCCTGAAGGCGGCGACGATTGCCCGCGAGAAGCTCAAGCCGGGGCAGCGCATCCTGTTCCTGAGTTTTGCGCGCGCGACGGTCTCGCGCGTCTTCGAAGCGATAGACGAAGAGCGGTCCGTGACGAAAGAGGAGAAGACAAGGATCGAGGTCGATACCTATCACTCCTTCTTCTGGCGCATTCTCAAGGCGCACGGCTATCTGGTCGGGTTTCCGCGCCGCATGACAATTCTGACGCCGCCTAACGAGGCGATCGCGCTTTCAGCGATCCGCAGCGCCTTCAAGGCGCCGTCCAAGCTCTCGGACGAGGAGAAGGCGCAGAAGGCGGCACTGGAGATTGCTGAGAGGATGCGACTGGCGACCGAGGAAGGCAAAATCTGCTTCGACCTGTTCGCGGAGCGCGTGGCCATCCTGTTGCACGGCTCCGCCAAGGTCCGCGATCTCGTATCGACCATGTACCCTTTCATCATCCTCGACGAATTTCAGGATACCAGCGCCCAGCAGTGGCGCGCGGTCGCAGCAATCGGGAAGAGCAGCACGCTGATCGCGCTGGCCGACCCGGAACAGCGCATCTTTGATTTCATCGGCGCGGACCCGGAGCGTCTCGACCACTTCAGGGAGGCTTTCAAGCCTTCCGAGCATGATTTGGCCGGGGACAACCATCGCAGCAAGGGGACAGACATTGCCTTGTTCGGAAACCACCTCCTTACCGGCAAATTTCGGGAAGAAGCGTATCAGGGCATCGACTACGAGGGGTTTGCCTCGAATCCTAATCAGGCTTTCGCCTCGCTTGTCGCTCAGGTTCTGAAAGCGCGTAAGCGGCTAATCGCGACGGGCCGCCGGGACTGGTCGCTTGCGATTCTGGTGCCGACTAAGCGTATGACCCGGCTGGTCTCCGACAATCTGCGCGAGCCCTTCGGCAACGTGCCTCCGATCTCGCACACGGCCGCCGTCGACATGGAAGGCCCGATCCTGGCGGCGGAGGTGATTGCCTTCCTTCTCCAGCAGCGAAGTCACGCCGGCTGCTTTGACGAATTCGTCGATGTGCTTTGCAGCTATTTCAGCGGCCGAGGGGGCCAGGCGCCGACGAAGGGCGATCTGACGGAAGCGGCGCGGTTCCGCTCCGCGCTAGGCAAGTGGAATGACTGCCTCGCGAAGGGAAAGGCCGTTCCGGCGAACAGCGTCTTGCAAGCCACGTTCGCGGTCCACGAGGCTGCAGCGGCTGTTGCGCTGACTGGACAGCCCGACGCCGACTGGACCGCCATTAGATCGGTGCTTGAGGCTGGAGCCTGCACCCGGCTCGCCGAGGTTGCGAAGGAGGCGCGCAACGTCCGGCTTCTCGAACGCGGAACGCAGCTCCGGCAAAGCCTGTCGCAGGACTGGCGCGATACCGGCGGCTACAAGAACGCGCTGGCTGTCACCCGCCAAGCGTTCGTGCAGGAGCATTTCGCGACCGCTCACAAGCCGGAGTCGGGTGTCGTCGTGATGAACATGCACAAGGCGAAGGGGAAGCAGTTCGATGAGGTCATCATCTTCGAAGGATGGCCGAAGCGCTACAAGGGCGAGATCGTCGGCAACCCGGATCGTATTGTGGGCGGCAATGTCCGCGCGGGGGCGATGACGCAAGCTCGCCAAAACTTCCGGGTGAGCGTCACCCGCGCGAAAACCCGCACGACGATCATGTCGCCCAACGACGATGTATGTGTCCTGCTAACTCCCGTTGAATGAGACGTGAGGCCAACGCTGCAGATGTTTGCGTTGAGGCAGCTCCAGGACGGGCTATCCCGCTACGATGGTCGGCACCGATCGATACAGAGCGACTAATCAGCAGTAGGCGAGTTAGTGTTACCCACGTCTTCCGAAATCTCCTGCCTGAGCTTCGGCCCCTGTGCGAGTCGGCGACCAAGCGCGCTCACGAAGGCTTCGTAGCGCTCCGCCGCCTTGGCGCGTGCCGCGACCTGCGCCGGCTCCGGGAGCGGCGGATTCGAGGTCAGCCAGAAGCGAATGAACACGGCGAGCGTTTCGACCGATATGCCGACATCGCGCTCCATGCGCGCCATGCGGCGGTCGAGTTGATCGAGCCGCTTCGTCGTCGCCGCTTCCTGCCGCTCGGCGGCGTCTGGCGAGAGGAAGGAGGCGATGCCGGCCTCGGCAACCAGCGATAACGAGAGATCGCGTCGCGCTGCATGGGCCGCCAGCGCTTTCATCACGTCCGGATCGAGATAGACGGAAAGGCGCTGCTTCTTCGGCGTCTTACTCACGGGCGCCTCCTACAATTCGATGCCGTCGCCCGGATCGAGCGAGGCTTGGCGCGCGACCTGGCGCATCGTCTGCGTCATGCGGCTGAGGCGTGCGGCATCCTCGTCGGCGTCATCGCGGGGATCGATCTCGAACTCGTTTTCGATGACCGGCTTGCGCTCGACGGTCTTGGTGCGGCTCAGTTCGGGCTGATGCCGGCGCTCTGAATCCGTCGGATCGTCATCGGCCACGTCGTCCACGGCGACGGGCGTGTTCAGCGCCGGCCGATCAGGCAGAGCCAGCGTGCTCCAGTCGTCTGCCCTTGCGTTCGCCGGTTTGGTCAGGCCGGGCGGCGTGAGGATGCGTTCCTGAAATCGGCGGTCCTCATAGTAGCGGGCCTTCTTCGCGCGTATCGGCGGAACGCCGGCGACCATCACGATCTCGTCGGAGGGCGGGAGCTGCATGATTTCGCCGGGCGTCAGCAATTGCCGGGCGGTTTCCGAGCGCGACACCATCAGGTGGCCGAGCCAGGGCGAAAGCCGATGGCCGGCATAGTTCTTCATCGCCTTCATCTCGGTGGCGGTGCCGAGCGCATCCGAAACGCGCTTGGCGGTCCGCTCGTCATTGGTCGCGAAGCTGACCCGGACATGGCAATTGTCGAGGATCGAGTTGTTCGGGCCATAGGCCTTCTCGATCTGGTTCAGCGACTGGGCAATGAGGAAGGCTTTCAGGCCGTACCCCGCCATGAACGCCAAGGCGCTCTCGAAGAAGTCGAGGCGGCCGAGCGCGGGAAACTCGTCGAGCATGAGCAGCAGCCGATGGCGGTTGCCCTTCGCCTGCAGGTCCTCGGTCAGGCGGCGTCCAACCTGATTGAGGATAAGGCGGATGAGCGGCTTGGTCCGGTTGATGTCGGAGGGCGGCACCACGAGGTAGAGCGTGGTCGGATGCTTGCCCCCGACCATGTCGGCGATGCGCCAGTCGCAGCGGCGGGTGACCTCGGCCACGACAGGATCGCGATAGAGGCCGAGGAACGACATCGCGGTCGACAGCACGCCGGAGCGTTCGTTGTCGGATTTGTTGAGCAGCTCGCGCGCAGCGCTGGCGATGACGGGATGCGGGCCGGACTCGCCGAGATGGGCGGTCTTCATCATCGCCGCGAGGGTCGACTCGATCGGGCGCTTCGGATCGGATAGGAAGGCGGCGACGCCTGCCAATGTCTTGTCGGCCTCGGCATAGAGGACGTGCAGGATCGCGCCGACCAGCAGCGCGTGCGACGTCTTTTCCCAGTGGTTCCGCTTCTCGAGCGAGCCTTCCGGGTCGACAAGGATGTCGGCGATGTTCTGCACGTCGCGGACTTCCCACTCGCCGCGTCGCACCTCGAGCAACGGATTGTAGGCGGCCGACTTCGCGTTTGTGGGATCGAAGAGCAGCACGCGGCCATGCCGAGCGCGATAGCCGGCGGTGAGCGTCCAGTTCTCGCCCTTGATGTCATGGACGATCGCTGAGCCCGGCCAGGTCAGGAGCGAGGGCACGACCAGGCCCACGCCCTTGCCGGAACGCGTCGGCGCGAAGCACAGCACATGCTCGGGGCCGTCATGTCGAAGATAGTCGCGCTCGTGTTTGCCGAGCACGACGCCATCCGGACCGAGCAGGCCCGCGGCCTTCACCTCTTCCGGCAGCGCCCAGCGGGCCGAGCCGTAGGTCTCCACGTTCTTCGCTTCGCGCGCCCGCCACACGGACATGCCGATGGCGACGGCGATCGAGATGAAGCCGCCCGACGCGGCGATATAGGCGCCCTCGACGAAGATCGGCGGCGCATAGGCGTCGTAGAAATACCACCACCAGAAGAAGGCGGGCGGATAGTAGATCGGCCAGCCCGCCAGTTCGAACCAGGGTAGTCCGAGCTGGGGTTGGAAGCCGAGACGGTAGGCCGTCCATTGCGTCGCGCCCCAGGTCGTCATCAACACGATCAGGAAGACGGTGAGGATCTGACCCCAGAGGATTTTTGTCGCTGACATGGCGGGGCACTCCTTTCTTGGTTGGGCTACATGCCGAGGCCGCGATTGCGGCCGAAGCTCCAGTCAACGCCGCCGCCGCCGCGCGAGACGCCGGAGACGTGCTGACCAAGGTGACGTTCGAGGGAGGGCGACCAGGGCACGAGCTGGAAGCCGAGACCGTCGTCGATCATGGCGAAGCGGCCGGAGGCGAGCGCGAAGCGCTGGCGATAAGTGCCCGCCACATACTCGCCCGTTCCGGCCTTCGAGAATGGCCGGCCGGTCTCGGCCGCGAGCTTCTCCCCGAGCGCTTCGACCTCGCGCTGGCGCAAGGTTTCGATCAGCCCCGGCGAGAAGCTGACGCTACGCGTCTGCCGCTCGGCGAGCCCCTGGGCGATGAGACGGTCGGCGCGCCGGTCCATCGCTTGACGCACCTCCGCGCCGAAGCCGCCACCGCCGAGCGCTACCGGCTCGCGGGCGATCGCCTGACGGTCGAGCCAGGTGGCGCCCGTCGCATGGACCTGTCGCTCGATATCGAGATCCGAGCGAACGGCGAGCGCGACACGCCGGCGGCCCTGCGCGTCGTCGAACTTGCGCAGCTCGACGATCGAACCCGGTGCGCTGTCCCCGGCGGCGTCGAGATCGGCGAGCTTGATGTGGTGGGTGCGCCCGTCGGTGCCGTCGACCACGGCATAGGCCGTGCCCTTCAGCTCGTCATCGAGGCCGCGGTCGACCAGCCGGCCGATGACCGGATCGTCAATGCTCTCGCCGGCGAGCACATAGCTCGCGGCGCCGCGCTCGATGCCGCGTTCGGTCAGGCCGCGGTGGATGCGCTTGATGATGTCGCCGCGCTCGCCGAGCGCGCGCAGCGTCTTCTCGGCATTCTCCGATACGACCCACTGGCCGGGACCGACCTGATCGGCGAGGCCGAGTGTCTCCAGCTTGCGCAGCCGACCGACCTTCAGCGCGTGGAATTCATCGGGCTGGCGATCGGGATGTGGGGCGAGGTCGGCGACGCCCGTGCTATAGCTGTCGCGGGCGATCTGGCGATCGAGATCGGTCCAGCGTTCCGCCTCGACCTGACGCCCCAGGTTGCGCCGGATCTCCTGCTCGGTGCGCGGCCCCAACTCCTGGGTGACGAGATCCTGCGCGCGCGCGCGCATGCCCTCCTTGATGTAGTCGCGGGAGATGACGAGGTCCTGGCCGTCATTGGTGCGCCCGCGCAGGATGATGTGGACGTGGGGATTGTCGGTGTTCCAGTGATCGACGCCGACCCAGTCGAGCTTGGTGCCGAGGTCCTTCTCCATCTGACCCATCAGCTCGCGCGCGAAGGTCTTGAGGTCGCTAATCTCGGTCGCGTCCTCGGGTGAGACGATGAAGCGGAAGTGATGCCGATCGTCCTGGGTGCGCTCGGCGAAGGCCTTCGGATCGGCGTCCTCGGTCTCGGGACCGAACAGCCGAGCCTTCTCCCCATCCCGGGTCACGCCCTCGCGCCGGAGATAGCTGAGGTGGGCGCTGAGCGGCGCCGAGCGAGTAGTGTGCCGGACGACGCGCGTTTTGATGACGACGTTGCGCGATCGGCTCGTGAGCAATCGGTTGGCCTGCACGGTCGCGCGCTGGCCGCGTCCGAACCGTGAGCGATTGCCCGCGCTGATCTGGCCGGAACGTGAGACGCGTCCGCCGGCCCGCTGTGCGGCCGCGAGCGCCTGGGCGATGAAGGGCCGTGCCTGCTGCGCTCGGGTCGAGCGGATGCGGCCAGGCCGGATGCGGAAATCGTCCTCGCCGCTCATGGTCGAGGCCCCGCACATCGCGCAATCGCGCGGAAATCCTTGGCCAAATGGCGAATGCGCAGGCTGCGCCGATCAGGCGCACCTCGCGCTAATGTGCCATAAGTCACTGAAAACACACAACCGCACCAAGTCGCACATCGCCGGCTTTTATCTCGCCATCGTGCGGTTGTGCTGACTGCTCCTCCTCTCCGGACCGCCGTTCGTCCGCCAGAACACGCCACAATGCGAACGGGTGCGAATGCGGTCATCGCGGGCCACCGGGGACATTGCGGGCAACAAAAAGGCCATCGGTGCGCGAAGCCACCGGGCCTTGATCGCGCGCCGGTGCAGACGCCGTGCTGTCACCGGGCGCGCTTTCGGACTGCACCGGCATGGCAGGTCCGGCGCCGGTTGACTGCACGACGAAGAGCGGCGCTCGCGTCCAGGCGAGCGGATTGGCGGCCGCTACCACGACGGGGTCGGCGAGTTCGCCCCCGCCGACAATGGGGGCGAGCGTCGCGACATAGGCGCGCGTTTCAGTCGGCAACGGGCGTCCTGCGAGATACTCTTCGTAGCGGCCCGGACCCGCGTTGTAGGCCGCCAGGAAGCCGGGCGAACCGTAGCGGCCGTGCATCTCGCGCAGATACGCCGCACCCGCCAGGATGTTGTCGCGCGGATCGTAGGGATTTCCGCCGAGCCGATGTCGGACGCGGAGTTCCGCCCAGGTGGCGGGCATGACCTGCATCAGGCCCATCGCGCCGGCCGACGAGATGGCGCGCACGTCGCCGGCACTTTCGACGCGCATGACAGCGCGAATCCATGCCTCTGGAACGCCGAACCGCTGCGACGCCTCGGCGATGTAAGCGCCATATGGATCGCTGCGTGATGGCCGCTCGACCGGCGTCTGCTGGGCGTGGGCAGTGCTCGCGACTGGTGCGGTGAGGATCAGGCCGGAAAGGAGAAGAAGGGCTGCACGTCGGAGGGCGATCCTCCCTCCGACGGCAAGCTGGATGCGCGCGACGGACATCGTTCAGTCCCGCTCGCCGCGCTTCGGCGGGCGATTCCAGTGCAGGCCCCAGGCGGATTTGTCGTCGGCCGACTGGAACAGGTTGGCGCGGATCGGATGTTCGAAGGTCGGATCGTCGAGCTGCAGCGAGACGTATTCGCCGGCCTTCTCGCCGGTGCGCTTCCAGCCGGCGCCGATCTCCGCGCCGGTCTCGTTGCTCATAGTGTCGAGCACGTGGACGCGGTAGTCGGGCGCGTTCTCTGCTTCGGACGGCTCTGCCGCGACGATGATGATGTCCTGATGCAAGGACAGCGTCGTCAGGTGGCCGATGAAGCCATCATTTTCGCGCATGAATTGACCGATCACGGGCATGGGTCGTCTCCTTCATATTGCGGTGGACAGGGTCGTGAGCGCGCCGTCACCGCGTCGGCGCGCGCCAGACGAAGCGGCCATCGCCGTCCTCGTCGGTGTAGAGAGGGGTGGCCCGGCCGATCACGGCGGTGGCCGGAAGCGGCCCGAAATAGCGACCGTCGAGGCTGTCGCGGACCTGCCAGTTCATCAGGAACAGCTCGCCATCAGCGACCAATCGGCAGCCCTGCCAGATCGGGAGCGGACTACCGCGACGATCGCGGTCGAGGGCATCGCCCATCGGCAATCCGTCGACGGTGATGGCAAGCCCGGTCCGGCAGACCCGCTGTCCCGGGAGCGCGGCGACGCGCTTCAGAAGCGGCACGCCACGCGGCAGGTAGCCGCCATCGGACAGGAAGGTGGCGAGTGGTTCAGGAGCATCCACCGCGACCAGATCGGTCACGGCGACCGGACCGGGTTCGTCGATCGTGTAGAAGCCGACCGGAGTGCTGGCGGAGGCGTTCCAGATCAGGCGCGGCGCGAACGAAGCGATAGAGGCCACGCCGAGAAGCGACACGGCAACAGTGGTGACGATGGTATAGGAGAGCCGGGTCATGCGCCGATCTCCCGGCGCAGGACGAAGGAGCGGTGCTGCTGTGGACCATAGGCGCGTGGCGTTTCGCCGACGGTCATTCGGTTGTGGACGTGGCGCCAATGGTCGGGCGACACCTCGATCGGGTCGATGCCGCGCGCCTCGATGGCGTCGATGAGCTGGAGCACTCGCTCCACCTTCGGCCAGCCATCGACATGCAGCAGAACCTCTGCGCCGGGCGTGACCGTCGGAACGGTCTGGCACGCTGCGCCGCGCTCAACTGTGCGTAGGATGTCGAGGCGCGAGAGGACGGTGCCGTGCTCGTTCGCCGCCCAGCGCACGAGCGCGAGGATGCTGCCGGGTGGGAAGAAAAGGATGCGGCGGCGGCGGTCGAGGATCTGCTCGCGCCGCTCGCGGCCGAAGCGAACCCAGTGCTCCGTCTGCTTCTCAATCCAGACGAGTTCGACCTCAGTGAACGCATCGGTCGGCAGATCGGCGGCAGCACGGCCGACGCGCTTTGGCGCGGCGACAAGGCCGGTCATTGTCCTTCTCCTGACTGGGGTGGGAATTCACGCTCGAACAGCGCGCGCAGCATGTCTGCGACCGTCTGACCGCGCTGGAAGGCCGCGATCTTGATCCGCCCGCGCATGTCGGCGGTCACGTCGATGGTCAGCCTGGCCGAGAAGTCGTCGGCGAGTTGCGGGCGCTGCGTCTGGCGATCGGTCGCTTTGATCCAACTCTCCGGATCGCCAGGCCGGGATGCGAAGCCGCGCTTGGGGGATCGTTCGCTCATGCGCCGAGCCTCGCCACCTCGGCCGCGAACGCGGCGATCTCGCGCGCGCCCGGACAATCCTCGTCATGCTCGGCAGCGATCCGCCCGGTCTGCACGACATCAGCAAAGACGATGCGCTGGCCGATTGTCGTCGCGAGTAATGGCGGATCATGATCCGCGAGTGTCTCTGCGGTTTCGCGCGCCAACACCGTGCGCGCCGCGCAGCGGTTCAGCACGAAGCGAGCGGCAAGCTGCGGGCGGTAGATGCGCGCTTCGCCGAGTAGCGCCAGCATCTCGGCCGAGGCCCAGCCATCGAGCGGCGACGGCTGCACCGGGATCAGCACGAGATCGGCGGCGAGCAGCGCCGAGCGCATCAGGCTGGCGACGCGTGGCGGTCCGTCGATGACGACATGGTCGGCGTCACGCGCCAGCTCCGGCGCTTCGCGATGCAGGGTGTCGCGCGCCAGGCCGACGACGCCGAACAGCCGCTGCAATCCCTCCCGGCTGCGTTGCTGCGACCAGTCCAGCGCTGACCCTTGTGGATCGGCGTCGATCAGCGTGACGCGCTGCCCATGCCGAGCCCATTCACCGGCGAGATGCAGCGCCAGCGTCGTCTTGCCGACGCCGCCCTTCTGGTTGAGGAGCGCGACGATCATAACGGGCTCCCGGCGATCGGGGCCTCGTCCACACGGCGCGAAAAAGCAGGTTCCGTTAGAAAGATTCCGAAGGAATCTAGGTTAGATAAGTTACAGGGCTCGCAAGCTGCTGATTCAGCGCGATGAATCGGCGATTCCGGTCCCCGATAGCACGAGAGTCCGGTCCCCGATGGCACGACAGTGCCGGTCCCTGATAGCACGAGATGATTCACAGCTTATCCCCAGGGCGAGTTGACGAGCGGCGACGGCGGCGCGGGATGCCGAGCGCGTCAGGATCGGTGGGTACGAAGGACAGGATTTCTGGCCCGCCGAGGCATTGCTCGATGGTGAGCCGGTAGCCCGGCAGCGGTTGACGGCGGACGATATCGCGCAGGTCGTAGGCGAAGTGCTTAAGTGGAGAGAGACTGCCGGATTTCGCGTGGAGGTGCGGGAAGTCGAAACTCCAGCCGAACTCCTGTTTGCCGCCGTGCTTGCGCACGAGGCGGTAAAGCCAGCGCTCAAGGCCACCAGTGAGATCGAAGTATTTGCGGTCGATCGTCAGCACGAGCGCATCGTCAAGCACCGCGCCATAGAACCAGTCGGGGAGGATCAGTTCGAGACCGAGCGGACGGCCGCGATGGTCGGCGCGTTCCTTCCATTCGTTGATCCAGGAGAAGCGGTGCATCCGCCGCTCGGTCGGCTGGCGGATCGAGGTCGCGACCGTGGTCGACTGCAATCGGTCGAGTGCCGCCTTGAGGCGGTCGTAGTCGCGCAGCGATACGCCGCGGCCGATGAAGTTCAGGATTTCATAGGGGGTGGTCGCCATCAGGCGCGACGGGCGCAAGCCGACATCGCGCGCCTCGACGATCTGCGAGGCAGCCCAGATGAGGACGTCCGCGTCCCAGATCGTCGCCATGCCATGTTCCGGCACCGCTTCGACACGGATCTTCACCGAGCCGGCCTTGAAGTCTATCGGCGCCAGACGCTTTGACTTGGCGAGCGAAAAGAACGGGTAGGCCATGAGGTCCTGCGCATCGCGGGGCGCGAGATCGCCGGGCAGCGCCCGAAACAGATCGAGTTGGGCGCGCTCATCGTATTGGGTGTGGCGGAACGACATGGCCGGTCGTCTCAGCGCGGGAAGCGTCCGCCGGCGGCGGTCGAGGCTGTTTGGCGCTTGGCCGGTAAAACAGTGCCGCCCCGCGGATCGGACGTGGAGGTGACGAGACCGCGATCCGCCCAGGCCTGAAGGTCGTCGACGGAATAGACCACGCGGCCGCCGAGCTTGCGGTAGATCGGACCGGTCCCGTAGGTCCGATGCTTCTCAAGGGTGCGTTCGGAAAGGCCGAGGAAGCGCGCCGCCTCCTGCGTTCTCAGGTAGCGTGGCGGTAAATTGGCGGCTCTTTCGGCCATGATCGCACCTCCGTGGTCTCGCGGGCGGCCGCTTCGAATAAGCGGCGGGTTGCGAGCACGGTGGCGCGAAGACGGCGCCCCGGACGATGTCGAAGTAAGATGCTAAAATCGACACGCGAGCGGGTATCAGCGATCCCGGCGTGGGCGGCGCAGCAGCGTCCGGTAGCCGCCGCGAACGAGCTTCATGCCGTCGCGGGCGAGACGGATGGTGATCTCCCGGATCGGGTCGCCGACCCACGATGCTGCGTCAATCTTGTGCTGGGGGAAGAGATGCTCGGCGACGGTGCGGTAGATGGCGCCGCTCGCGCGCGCGTCGATCGCGCGCAGCATCTGGCGCGCGCGCTGACGTCTTTGTGGCGTCAGGCGTGGATCAGGCGGCACGCGCTTGCCGAACATCGCGTGCCAGAGGCGCTCGACCGCGGTCAGTCGGTCGGGCGTCAGTTCATCGAATATGATGAACGCGCCAAGGGGGCGGGCATCATCGACGCCGATCAGGGCGACGTCGTGGGGTTCGCCGCGCAGTGCGAGCCGGATCAGACCAGGATCATGCTCGATGATGGCGTGGGCGTGCAGATCCTCAACGCGGAGGCGGAGATGTCCCGCCGGGTTCGGTCCGACGGCGAACGGCAGTGTCGCCGGATCGGTTTGCGGGATCCAGAAGATTGGCTGGATGAGCGCGGAGTTGCGAGGGTCGGCGACGAAATCGCAAGCCCCATTGCTCGGCGAACTTGCCCGCGACATCCTCGGTCAACCGCCCGACGGCTACCAGCTCGTGATAGGATTTTCTGTATTCAGGGTTGCGACGCAGGAACTCCCAGGCGAGATCGCCGGGGGTCAACGTGTCGATATAGTCATAGGCGGCTTCAGACCGCCAACTTTCATCCTCGGACATTCTCCACTGCCTCCGCGTAAGGTTGTGCAACGCGAGTTTTGCAGTGGATACGATTCCGGGTTGAACGGAGCGCGGGAAGAACGAAGTGGCCGCAACGTGATGCGGTTTACGCATCACCTCAGTGCAGGCGGCCCTGGAGAAGTTCGCAAAAGCCGCTCTTCGTCATCCATTTCGCGCGATCGAGATGGCTGGTGTAGATGCGCTGAGCGCGCTCCGGTTCGGCCTTGGCATCGAGGCCGAAGAGGACTTCGACGACTTCACGCCAGTCGGCCTTTTCAGCGTCGGCATCCAGCAGCCGGACGTACAGCTTCAGATGCGCCTCGTCATAGGCGGTCAATGCCGCCCCGGCCGGCGGCTGATCAAGAAAATCGCCTTTGGTCACAACATCCCCCGATCGCGAGATGTATCCAAACTGGAGGAGATTGTTAACCGTGTTTTGATCGGAATGATGACGCAAGGCCTTGACGCGGGAAGAGATGGCAACGCCGCGACCTGTCGAACGTCAGGTTTCCTTCTTCGCATCAACGAGCAGCACTCCCTTGCCCTGATCGGAGTTCAGGAAGACAATGCCGGCGCGTTCGAAAGCCCGTCTCACCTCATCGCGCGTGCTCTCGAAGACCTCCAGTCCACTGGGGGATTCGAGGCGCTTCAGCGCGGTCAATGAGACCCGGGCCTTGTCAGCGAGCGTCTCCTGTGTCCAACCCAGCAACGCGCGTGCGGCCCGAAATTGTCGGGCGGTGATCATACATGATCACCGCCCACACGGACCTACGCGTATGCCAAAACTACGACTATAATAGTCGTCCTTGCGGAGATTTCATAGTCGGAAGTGGCTGCGGGGGCTTTGAACACCCGACAAAGGCAATAGCTGATTCGGTCGTCTTGGCAGCTGAAGGCCCCGGCCTTCCGGCCGGGGCCTCGCGCGGCGCCTCAGTCGCCCCGGCGCCCGTTGGGGCGAGACCAGATGAGGGAGAAGGTGTCGCCTTCCTCGTCGTCAAAGAGGTTGGCGTAGATCGGGGCGTTGAAGCTCGGATCGTCCAGCTTGAGGCCCAGATAGTCCCGGCCTTCGTTGGAGCGCTTGGACCAGGCGGCGCCGATCTCGGCGCGGCCGACTAGAACCCGGTGGCTGGGGGCGTTCTCGCCGGTGGTGCGCTGGTCGGGGACGATGCGCACGTTCTTGGCCTGGACGCTGAGGGTGACGATTTCGCCGGTGAACTCGTTGTTGCCGGTCTTCTTGAAGGTGCCGATGGTCGCCATGGTAGTTCTCCTTGAACTCTGTTCCGAGCCCGCACCATTGCGGCCTCGATGGCGATCGAGAGGCCGGAGGCGATTGACGGCGCACCCCGCAGGGGCCTGACAGCAAAGGAGGGGCTTTCTTGCCTCGCGAGGAATGACGGCGCAGCCGGCAGGGGAAGAAAGTTTCGACGCCGCTGTTGCGGCATAGGCGTTCGAGGCGCAGCCGACCTTCGGCCAGATCAGCCCATTGAAGAGGCCGTTTTGGAGCGGTCGACATGACAGAGACGCATCACAGGAGAACGTGGCGTCCATACCGAACCGATGGACCGTAGCGACGCCTGACGCCGCGGGTCAAACCAGCTCCGCCAGACGCTACGTTCCGCCGACTCCTGCCCGTCGCCCACGAGATCGCCCCCTCCTGGCGCTCGCACCGTCTGCGCGCTGTCACGGCATTGCCCCCGGCACCGTCACCGATGGCATGGCACGTCAGTTGGGTTAGCCGTCGATCCGGTTAGCGCGATTGCAAATGAGCCTGGCGACGAGGAAGGCGCGACCGCTAAGACATCAATTGACCATCCCGCCGCCGCCGGCACCGATGTCAGGTTCGCACAATGGCCTGCCCAGTTGGCCCGGGCGTGGCCATGGGTATCACCCGGATCAGCGCCGTGACGCCAACGGCGATTGCGCCGATAAATGAGAAGATGAGCTGCCAGGTGTCGGAGGGCATGGTGTGTTTCACGATGCCATGCGTCGCGTGGTAGCCGGCAAGCGCCGCGGGCGCGACGAAGGCGAGTGCGATCGCGAGCCGTATCCAGAGTGGTCGGATGAAGGCGAGCAGGAACTGCCCCAGGCCGAGTGTGAGTGCGGCAGCGACAAGGCCGACGAGGATTGCGCCGAGCCAGCCGGCGCCGGTCTGATAGGCCCATGCCCCGACGCTGACGCCGGCGAAGAACGGCAGCGCGAAGACAGCCAGCGTAAACAGCAACCAGCAGAGAATGCCAATCGCCGCGATGCTGGAGAGGATGCCGATGAAGATCATGGTGGTGTTCTCCGTGAGATAAAGGTCTGACGGTTGCGCCTCCACCACCACCACGGCGCGTTGATAGTATAGGCGAAGAGAAGGCAGGGCGGGAGCGGAAATCCCGTAGGACTTCCGCTTGCGGCTCTGTCGCCTTGCCCGCGATCAGCGGGCGAAGGGATCGATCTCGTGAACGATGGCGGCGAGTTCGCCGTCATATTCGCCGGCGGGCATGACGCCCATGGTGCCGTCGCCGGCCTGGAAGATGACGATGGAGACCATGAGGGTGGTGGCGAGGCTGAAGGCGAAGGCGTGAGCTTGATTGAGGGACATGTGACCGGCTCCTGTCTTGGAGGCGGGAGACCATCTCCCGCGCGACAGGCGCCCGATGTGTCCGGCCAATGGCCGCAATCACCGCTCAGGCGAAGCAGGAGCGGCGGCATGCTCGCATAGCCGACCCTTTACGGGTTGATGGCGTCAGGCCAGCGGCTGGACCAAGGATTAGCGCAATGGAAGCGGGAGATGGTTTTCCGCCATGACCGGGGCCACGATGGACACGCCCGTTCAATGCTTTCGCGCTAAAGCAACGCCGCGATGCTGCCCGTCGTGATGCTGCCGAGATGGGCCGGTATGGTCATGCAAAGCGCAACAGCCGAAGAGGACGCCCGTGCCGAAGTTGCCTAAGAAGACCGACTTCCCCGTCAGCCAGGTGCGGCGCTATCTGGAACCCGGCCCGATCGTGCTGGTGTCGTCGAAGTGGCAGGGCGCGACCAACATCATGACGCTCGGCTGGCACACGATCCTGGAATTCTCGCCGTCTCTGGTTGGCCTGATGATCTCCGGCGGCAATCACAGTCACCGCATGATCCGCGAGAGCCGGGAGTGCGTCGTCAACCTACCGACGACGGCGCTGACCGATACCGTGGTCGGGATCGGCAACACGTCAGGAGCCGAAATCGACAAGTTCGACAAATTCAACCTTACGGCGGAAGACGCGAGCAAGGTCGATGCGCCGCTGATCGGCGAATGCCATGCCAGCTTCGAATGCCGCCTTCACGACGATGTCCTGGTCAACAAATACAATTTCTTCATCTTCGAGGTGGTGAAGGCGCATGTCGCCGCGTCGCCGAAGCATCCCGAGACGTTGCACTACACCGGCGACGGCGTGTTCGTGGTGTCCGGCAAGATCATCAGCCGTAGATCGCTTTTCCGACCTGAAATGCTGTGAGAGGCGGTGCTCACGCGCCACCTCCTTTCTGGCGAAAATCGAACAGCGGGATGCCGAGCTTCTTCGCCTTGTCGGCGAGATTGTCCTGAATGCCGGTGCCGGGGAAGACGATCACCCCGATCGGCAGGACGTCGAGCATCTGATCGTTGCGCTTGAACGGCGCGGCCTTGGCATGTTTCGTCCAGTCGGGGGCGAAGCCTACCTGTGGCACTTTGCGGGTGTCGGCCCATTTGGCGGCGATCTTCTCGGCGCCCTTGGGCGACTTGCCGTGCAACAGCACCATGTCGGGGTGCTTGGCGTGGACCTGATCGAGCTTGGCCCAGATCAGGCGGTGATCGTTGAAGTCAAGTCCGCCGGTGAAGGCGATCTTCGGACCGGCGGGGAGTAGCACCTCGTTGTCGGCGCGCTTCTTGGCGGCGAGGAAGTCCCGGCTGTCGATCATCGCCGACGTCAGGTTGCGGTGGTTGACCATCGATCCGCTGCGCGGTCGCCAGTTCGATCCGGTGTGGCGCTCGTAGTGTTCTGCGGCCTGGTCGCGCATCAGCTCGAAAGCGTTGCGGCGTTCGATCAGGGTCTGGCCTTCGGCGGTCAGGCGTTCCAGCTCGACAGCCTTCACCTCGCTGCCGTCCTGCTCGCGCTGGCCGCGGCGCTGCGCCTGCTCGTTGTCGTCCAGCTCGCGCTCGATCCGGTCGGTGGCGCGGTGGAAGAGGTTGACGGTCGACCAGAGGAGATCGTCGAGGTCGGGTTCGAGGCGGGTGTCCTCCAGGGTGACGATCAGAGCGTCGAAGATGTCGGCGATGGCGCCGGCGACGTGGTCGCCCTCCGGAAGCGGTCGGGGATCGGGTTCATCCGTGAAGGGACGGTAGCCGTAAAGCTGGAGTTCGCTGAGGACGTGGTCGGTGGGAGAAGAGGCGTGGTGCGGTTCGTAGTCATCGTGCTCGCTCATGGGATGCTCCGTCGGTTCGACCGCGACCCTCGCGGCCTTCATGGCGACGGAAGCCGGCGGGCGGGCCGAACCTGCATCCGCAGCGAAGCGGAGGGCCGGAGCACAGCGGAGGATGGCGAAGGCGGGCTATTTTGCTTCGCGATGGAAAGCGGCTCTCGGCCGCGCCGGAAAATAGTCCGCCGCAGACATTGCGGGTCCGGGCCGTTTGCTGGCCGATCGCCCTCTCGAAGGCCGGGTCGCGGTTCTCTCCGACACGGGGATCATCCGAGCGATGCCGACGACGGCGCTCCCGCCCTCTGCATTCTCCTTTCGGCCTATGCCGCCAGCACCATGAAGCGTGCGACGTCCTGGGGCGCGATCTGCACCCTGGCCGCTGCCCGGAGGCTGTCCAGGCCTGCCAGGCGGAGATCCTCGTTAAAGTCGCCCAGTATTGGAGACACCACGACCGCCTCGATCCCGGCGGCGTTCGCCCGTTCGATCAGCGTCGCCATCGCACCATCGCCGGCCGGATCATTGTCGCGGGCAATGTAGAGCCGACGCAGTGTGTCGGGGAACAGGATGGCAGAGAGATGCGCCGCCGAGAGCGCCGCTGCCATCGGCATGGTGGGCAGCGCCATCCTGAGCGACAGCATCGTTTCGATGCCTTCGCCCGCCGCCATCACCTCGCCAGCCACACCGAAGCGAACGGCATGGCCCAGGAGGTCGCCCATCGCCCGTCTCGGCGTGTCGATGGGGGCCTTGTCCGAGCCGCCAGGTGCGAGCCAGGTGCGATGCGCACCGGTCTGATGCCCGTCGAGATCGGTGACCGATGCGATCATTGCTGGCCAGGTCTCGGTCGGGGAGTGCTCGTCAGGCCGATAGTAGCAGCGGGGGTGGAAGCGGAGGCTTCCGGTTCCGTGCAAATCCGTAATGCCGCGTGTACGGAGATACGTCTTTACGAGGGTGCCCGAAATCGGCTGCGCCATCGCAAAGAGCCGTCGTGCTGCTTCCGGCGATCCTGATGGTGCCGGTGACTTGCGTTCGCCATCATGCGGACGGTCCGGTTCGGGATGCGGCATCGACAGGAAGGTGCGCGCCTCATCGGCGACGTCCTTGAAGTCGACCAGACCGCAGATCTCGCGGATGACGTCCAGCAGATCTCCATGCTCGCCGGTGGCCGCGTCGGTCCATTTGCCGGCGGCGCCCTTGCCAGTTTCGCCGCCTTTCAGCCGCACGAACATCGAGCGGCCGGGCGTGTTGCGGACATCGCCGACCAGCCAGTAGCGCCCCTCGCGATGGCCGGAGGTGAGGTAGTGGCGGCACACCGCCTCGGCCTGCCGGCCGAGACGGATCGCCAGATCGGAGGCGTCATGCCGTGCCATCACGCCGCCTCCCGCTCACTGACGCGCTCGACGGGATAGCGCTCCAGCACCTTGGCCAGGATCGCGGGGCCGGTCGCATCGGTCGGCACGAACATCCGCAGCTTCCACGAGATGATCTCGTGAAACAGGCCATAGGCCCGCAGGCGATCGCGCATAGCGTCGGTGAAGCCGGACAGCTCGATGCGGTTGGCCCCCATCACCCGGACGCGACGGAGTTGAAGACCCTCGGCCAGGTCGAGGATGGTCTTGCCATCCATCAGCGCCATGAAGGCGTCGTCCGGTGTCAGGGTCGATGTGCCGGTGGCGAGCGCGCCGGCCACCCAGGCGGCGGAGACACGGCGGCCAACGATGCGCTCGCCGTCGTCGGTCTGGAGTCGATACACCCGCGTCGACTCGCTCGGGAGGCGTTTCCAGATCGGCAGCAATAGGCCGCTGACGACATGGATGGTGCTTTCGGCATACTCCGGCACCTCGGCTACCTCGGCGTTCCATGCCGCGGTGAAGCCCGCCCGGTCCGCGTCGACCCAATGGGTCTCATCCATCACCCTGATGGGGATGTTGTGCGCCTCCATCGGTCGGATCAACCGCACGCGCCGTTCGATCTCGCCATCGTCCAGCATGATGCTGGTGGTCGGTATCTGCACGGCGGCGCGGCCCGAGCGTTCGTTGATCAACAGCCTGGCGCGCGGATCGTTGAGATGATCGAGCGCCTCGGCAAGCGTCACCGGCCGGTTGCGCTGGCGCTGGGTGATGGTCAGCAGCCGGGCTTCGGCGCCGGTGCCGGGATGAACGTGGATCGTTCGGCGGTCGGTGACGATGAAGCTCTCGGCCTGCAGTGTCTCTAGCCCGACGTCATAGCTGCCCGAGGCGATGGCGCCTTCGATCTTGGCGTTCAGCAGCCGCTCGAAGGCGGTGAACAGGACGCCCTGGAGTTCGATGGTCAGCGCCGCCAACCTGTTCAGGAACGTCGTGATCGGCGGCAGTTCGTCCTTGATGCCGGTGGAATCCATCAGCGAGAGGCCGGTGGCGTCCTCAAACATTTGGAGCGAGCACCCTTCGATCTTGCCGCGCACCAGCAGCAGATAGAGCTGCCGCAGCGCGTCGCGGGCATAGTGGCTTTCGAGATTGTCCTCGGGTCGGAACAGACCCTGGCCACCGGTCTGGCGCTGGCCGCGTGTGATCGCGCCGAGGGTGTCGAGCCGGCGGGCGATGGTCGACAGGAAGCGCTTCTCCGCCTTCACGTCCGTCGAAATCGGCCGGAACAGCGGTGGCTGCGCCTGGTTGGTCCGGTTGGTGCGGCCCAGCCCCTGAATGGCGGCGTCGGCCTTCCAGCCCGGCTCCAGCAGATAGTGGACGCGCAACCGCTGGTTCCGCGCCGACAGATCGGCGTGATAGCTGCGCCCGGTGCCACCGGCGTCGGAGAAGATCAGGATATGCTTCTGATCGTCCATGAAGCCTTGCGTCTCGGCGAGATTGGCCGACCCGGCGCGGTTCTCGACGGCGAGGCGATCGATGCCGCCGGGGTTGATTTTGCGGATGATGCGGCGCGAGCGTCCGGTTACCTCCGCCACGATATCGGTCCCGAAGCGCTGGACGATCTGGTCGAGCGCGCCGGGGACCGGCGGCAGCGAGGCGAGCCTCTCGATCAGACGGTCGCGGCGGGCGACGGCGTCGCGGCTCTCGACGGGTTGACCGTCGCGAAACACGGGACGCGACGATAGATTGCCCTCGCTGTCGGTGAAGGGCTCGTAGAGCTGCACCGGGAAGGAATGAGCGAGATAATCCAGAACGTATTCGCGAGGGGTGATATCCACCCGGACGTCGTTCCATTCCTCGGTCGGGATCTCCGCGAGGCGGCGCTCCATCAGGGCTTCGCCGGTCGAGACGATCTGGATCACGGCGGCGTGGCCGTCGGCGAGGTCCCGCTCGATCGAGCGGATCAACGTCGGCGTCTTCATGGATGTCAGCAGATGGCCGAAGAAGCGCTGCTTGGCGGATTCGAACGCCGAGCGCGCGGCGGACTTGGCCTGCCGGTTCAGCGTGCCGCTGTCGCCGGTGATGTTGGCGGCCTGCATCGCCGCGTCGAGATTGTTATGGATGACGGCGAAGGCGCCGGCATAGGCGTCATAGATGCGTGTCTGCTCGGGCGTAAGCTGGTGTTCGACCAGCTCGTATTCGACGCCGTCGTAGGAGAGCGACCGTGCCGTGTAGAGCCCGAGCGAGCGCAGGTCGCGCGCCAGCACTTCCATCGCCGCGACGCCGCCGTCTTCTATCGCCTCGACGAATTCGGCGCGGGTCGAGAACGGGAAGTCCTCGCCGCCCCAGAGGCCGAGGCGCTGGGCATAGGCGAGATTGTGCACCGTGGTCGCGCCGGTCGCCGAGACATAGACGATGCGCGCATTCGGCAAGGCGTGCTGGAGGCGGAGGCCCGCACGACCCTGCTGCGAGGCGGCGACGTCGCCGCGTTCACCCTTTCCGCCTGCGGCGTTCTGCATGGCGTGGCTCTCGTCGAAGATGATCACTCCATCGAAATCGGAGCCCAACCATTCGACGATCTGCTTGACGCGGGAAAGCTTCTCGCCGCGATCGTCGGACCGTAGCGTGGCATAGGTGGTGAATAGGACGGCTTCCGAGAGCGTGATGTCCTTGCCCTGCGGAAAGCGCGACAGCGGCGTGACCAGCAGGCGCTCCATGCCGAGCGCCGACCAGTCGCGCTGGGCGTCCTCCAGCAGCTTGTCTGATTTGGAGATCCACACCGCCTTGCGGCGGCCCTGCATCCAGTTGTCGAGGATGATGCCGGCCGACTGGCGGCCCTTGCCGGCGCCGGTCCCGTCGCCGAGCATGAAGCCGCGGCGGAAGCGCACAGAGTTCGGCGCGTCGTCGGGCGCTGCCGAGACGACGTCGAAAGTCTCGTCGAGCGTCCACGAACCGGCGAGGAAGTCGGTATGCGCCTCGCCAGCGTAGATAACGGTTTCGAGCTGGGCGTCAGAGAGCAGGCCATCCGGGACGATGTTTGCAGGCAGCCGGGGTCGGTAGCTCGGCCTGGGCGGCGCGACCGAGGCCATCGCGACGGATTGCACAAGCTTGGTCGGATGGGCCTGCGCCCCGGGAATACGGATCGCCTGCAATCCGTATTCTTCATAGATCGCGTCGGTGATCCGGCCGTGTTCGGCGGGCGTCCAGTCCACGGTCTCATAGGCGAGTTCGACACCTTCGGGCTCGATGGACGCGGGCATGGCGGGACGTGCAGCAGCGATACGCACGAGGTATCCGCGAACGGGGTGGGGCGTTGCAGTAGACACCGGAGTTGCCACTGGCGGGAGGGTGGCAGTCGGACGCGGCGGAACTTGCGTCGCGATCCAGCCGAGCAGCGTGGCGACGTCGGGCGCGATGCCGGGCGAAGGGGGAAACGCCGAAGGATCCTCGGCCGGCAGCTTGTCGATGACTGTCAGCCGCGTGTCGATGGTCGTGCCGTGCTTGGCATAGACCGAGCCGTCCACGGCTGCGGTGAAGACGACGCGGCCACGCTCCTGAAGCCGGACGAAGGCCGCTGCCCAGGCCGGATGGTCGGGGCTGAAGTTGGCGCCGGTGATCGCCACCAGCCGCCCGCCATCGGCAAGCCGGGCCAGTGCTGAAGCGACATGGCGATAGGCGGCGTCGACCACGCGGCCGGAGACGTTCGCCATGACGGAGAATGGCGGGTTCATCAGCACGACTGTGGGGGTGGCGTCCGGCGCGAGGTGATCGTCGATCTGGGCCGCGTCGAAGCGCGTGACGGCAACGTCCGGAAACAGCGCAGCGAGCAGATCGGCGCGGGTTTCGGCCAGCTCGTTAAGGAGGAGCGCTCCGCCTGATATCTCGGACAGGATGGCGAGCAGGCCGGTGCCAGCCGACGGCTCCAGCACGATGTCGCCAGCAGCAATGGAGGCGGCCGCCACGGCGGCGAGGCCGAGCGGCGCCGGCGTCGAGAACTGCTGGAGCGCCTGCGATTCTTCCGAGCGCCGGGTATGCGTCGGCAGGAGCCCGGCGATCTTTGAAAGAGCGGAGAAACGTGCAGCCGGAGATGCGGCTTTGCGGAAAAGCGCCTTTCCGTATTTACGCAGGAAGAGGACCGTCGCGACCTCGCAGGCCTCATAGGCCGCCTTCCAGTCCCAGGTGCCGCTGGTGTCGGACGCGCCGAAGGCCGCTTCCATCGCTGCACGGAGGAACGTGGCGTCGATGCGCTGACCACGTTCGAGATGATCGATAAGCTGCTGTGCAACGTCGAGGATCGAGGACGCACGGGTGACGGGCGCGGCCGAAAGGGCCACGGGAGGCAGAATGTTCATGGGAGGAACCTCGGGAGAGCGGAAGGAACAAGCCCGGCCGGCGCTCTCTCTCGACCGCCCGGACTCGACCCGTCCCTGCCGTCCTCTTCCTCTCGTCCGCTGACATGAAAAAAGCGCCCGACCGTGAGGCCGGGCGCGCGCATGGTCGGGAATCATCGCACACCGCCCTCCGCTAGCCACCGGCCGGTGCTGATCCACTCGATCGTGCGGCCGGTGGAGAGATCGAGCAGATGGGCGCCGCCGGAGAAACCGTCGACGACAGGGTCCGAGGCAATGCCGGCCCACTGAAACCCCCAGGTGCCGGTGAGTGCGAATGTCTCCGCGCAGCGGGTGACGAAGGTGACCAGCAATTGCGGATCGGCGGTTCCGGGGTCGCGAAGCCAAAGGCGCGTCGCGCCGTGCTCGGGTGTCAGGGAGAGCAGGAACGGCTCGGCAGGCGGGTCCTCGCGACCGTTTTCGGCCATCAGCGCGGTGTAGATGTCGAAGGCCCGCGCGACATTGGCAACCGAGCCGACGTCCAGCAGGCAGGAGAAGCGGGTGAGATATTCGGCCATATTAGGCTCCTGAAACGAAAAGAGCCCGGCGCTGGGCCGGGCTCTGAGTGGATGGGATTGGAAGGTGCGGAGCGGCCGAAGCCGCCCCGCGAGCCGATCATTCGGCGGCGATGAGGTGACGTTCGTCGTCCTCGCCAGCGGCAGGCGTTTCCGACTCGTCGTCGGCACTCAGGAAGTCGGGCAGCGCCGCGCCCTCGGTTTTGCCATCGCCGTCCGCGTCCGGTGCCGGATCGCCGTCGACACCGGCAAGTCGAAGCGGCTCGGGCAGCCAGCCGCTGTCGGCGAGGAGACGCTCGGCCTCCTTGGCCATGTCGCCCTTTTTCATATGGTCGATGAGCTGTGCTGCCCGTTCGCCGGCGCCTTCGCGGACGGCTTCGAGGATGCGCGGCTTGGTGACACGGTTGAGGTAGTTCCCGAAGGTCGGACGCCAGCCGGCTTCGACCAAGTCGAGCCCGGTCGCCCGCGTCAGCCGATCGGCCTGCGCGAGCCTCATATCGAGCGTATGCTGCGACACGCCGCCCGCGCTGTGCGGGTTCGGCCGCTCATAGAGCGCGTTGACCCCATAGCTGACGCAATGCGCCAGTAGCGCCATGCGGCTGGCATCGTTGAGACCAGCGAGCCAGTCCCAGAGGGCGTCGTCGTCCTTCGGGATGTCGGCGGCCCAGGCGTCGTGACGCTCCTGCACGGCGCGGGCGGAAGGGCTGTCCTTCAGCGCTTCGTCCTGAACGGGGAAGAAGATGTGCTTCACCCCCGCTTCCATGGCGCCCGTGTACATGCGGGTCATGAAGTTGTCCGAGACCAACTTGTGGAGAAGCGCCGTCATGGCGATGTGCGGATTCTCCGCCACCGCGTTGCGCAGCGCGAGGGTGCGGTAGGCGGTCAGCTCGACGATGAGGCGTTCGGGCAACGGCTTGATGCTGTCGTCCTCATCGTCCTCTTCCGGTTCCACAGACCGGCCGCCGATAGTGATGACGGCGCGCTGCACCGAGGGGCTCGCGGTGCCATCGGATTTGATGTCCGTCTCCGAGCCTTCCTCACCATCGGTCCGGACTTGAGGCACATCCTCGGGCCGGACGAAGCCGCGATCGACCGAAAGCGATCCGTCGGCGTCGATGCTGACGAAGACGCCGGCGATGGCGATGTCGGCCGGGTCGAAGTGCTCCGGGCGATCGTCGAACGCGGCCAGAGCCGTCTCGATCTCGCCCATACGCTCGTCGACCTCATCGGGCAGCTCGTCGGCGTCCTGATATTCCGCTTCGAGCCTGGCCTGCTCGGCGGTGAGCGCATCAATGGTCGCCTGTTCCTCGGCCGACAGATCGATCGGCGCGCCGGAGACCTCGTGCAGGCCGCGTACCGCGTCGTAGGGGAAGCTGACCGCGACCTCGATCCACTTCCAGCCTTCGGCGGCGATCGCCTCGGCCTCGGCCTTCAATTTCTCGGCGACGAGGCGATCGAGAAGCCCCACGTCCTGCAGCCAGCCGCCATCGTCGGCCTGGAACAGGTCGCGCATGATCACGCCGCCAGCGGCCTCATAGGTGTCGATTCCAAGGAAGACGGCGCGCTTGTCTGAGGCGCGCACCGTGGTCTCGGTCAGCATACGCCGGATCTGATAGGGCTCCTTCGACCAGGCGTCCTTGATCGCGTCCCAGACCTGGGTCTGACGCTCGTGGTCGCCGGACACGGTGAAGGCCATGAGCTGCTCCAGCGTCATGCCATCGTCGGCATAGACGTCGTGCAGCGCGGGCGACACGGTTGCGAGGCGCAGCCGCTGTTTGACCACGTTGACGGACACGAAGAACGCTGCGGCGATCTCCTCCTCGGTCATGCCCTTGGTCAGCATGTCGTGGAAGGCGCGAAACTGATCGAGCGGATGGAGCGGCGCGCGCTCGATGTTCTCGGCGAGCGACACCTCCTCGGGGAGGATGGCGCCGTCGCGATCGCGGACCACGCAGGGGACGGGCGCGACCTTGGCGAGACGCTTCTGCTTCACCAGCAGTTCGAGCGCCTGGAAGCGGCGACCGCCGGCGGGTACCTCAAACATGCCGGTCTCCATGCCCTCGGCGTCAACGACGGGAAAGACGCTGAGACTCTGGATCAGACCGCGACGAGCGATCGAGGCCGCCAAGTCCTCGATCGAGACGCCGGCCTTCACGCGCCGGACGTTGGACTGGCTGAGCACCAGCTTGTTGAAGGGGATGTCGCGCGAGGACGACAGGATGATCTTCTGAACGGCAGTAGCCATCGGGATTTACTCCGCGACGGGCGGCCGAGAAACTCTCTCTCAACCTCCAACCCGTCACGAAGCGAAGCGCCGCCCTCTTCCTCTAAAGGGGGCAGCGCCACGGACCGGCAAACCAGAAAGGCACGGAAGCGCAAAGCCGGAGACACGGAAAACCGCATCCCCGGCTTCGCGGAAATCAGGCAGCTCGATCGAGCAGCTTCTTGGCCTTGCCCTCCATGTCGAGGCGGGCGTCCTGATGCGGCTTGTCGCGTGCGACGGCAGTGATGCCCTGCACGAAGTCGAAGATGGACTCCGGCGGGCGGCCTTCCTCGGCCAGAACCCTGTCAATGATCTTGCCGGTCTCGGCCTTGGAGAACCCGCGTCGGCGCAGGAAGTCGGTGCGGTCTTCGTCGGTTCTGGCGACGATCCGCTCGCGGGCGGCCTTGATGCCGTTGACGAACGGCAGGGGCGAGGAGTTTGCGAAGTTCAGCAGCGCCGGGGCCGCCTCGTGCGCGAAGCGATTGGCGGCATATTTGCTGTGGCGGATGGTGATTTCCTCGAAAGCCTCCACCCCCCACAAATTGCGATTCTGGCAGACCGCGCGCAGATAGAAGCTCGCCATGCCGAGCGTCTTGGCGCCGACCTCGGAATTCCAGCAATAGAAGCCCCGGAAATAGAGATCGGGCGCGCCGTCCGGCAGTCGGCCGGCCTCAATCGGATTCAGGTCGTCGACCAGGAACAGGAAGACGTCGCGATCAGAGGCGTAGAGCGTGGTCGTATCCTTGGTGATGTCGACGCGCGGATTGTAGATCCCGGTCGACCAGTCGAGCACGCCCGGGACCTTCCAGCGTGTGTCGCCTGTGCCGTTGCCGGCGATGCGCTGCACCGCCTCTACCAGTTCGTGATCGTAGATGCGGCCATAGTCCGGGCCAGTGACGGCGCGCAGCTCGACACGGCCAGTATCGGTTTCGAGCGTCTTGATCTGTTCGGCCCGATTGGAGGCCAGGCCGTATTGCAGGTTGATGCCAGCAAGGGCGGCGGGGAGCTGCCGCAAATAGGCGGCGGGCGCTCCGACCAGGCTGGCGAGTTGTCCGAAGGACCAGTGCGTCGGCGCGATTGGCGCATCCGTGCCCGGCAGGATGAGGGCCAACCGCTCCGAATCGTTGCGGTTCGCCTCGACATGGATGAGCCCGCTCTCCACCACCCGCGTCCGGCTGCGTTCGGTGCGGTCGCGGACCGTGTGGGCCAACTCGGACAAGGAAAGGTAGCGCTCGTCGGCTGGACGCGAGAACCACTCTGACGAGACGCGGCCGACCCGCTCGCCACGGCCGACATCGACCTTGTAACCGCCGCTGGTGTCACGGCGCGCATTGAGGACCTGCATATTCATGGGACCAATCTCCATGACGGGCGTCAGAGACCTCTTCTCCGACCTTCAACCCGTCACGGGAAACAAGTCCACTCTCTCACTCTCAGCGGGGCGTTGCGGGGCAGCCGCCCCGCAGAAGGGGTCGGTCGAGACCAAAGGCTCGGACGCAGGGGAAGGCTTTCCCCTCCCGGTGCGGATGTACAAGGTGACCCGGTGAGCAGTCGTCGCTGTTGGCTCAGGGGTCCGTTTGAGGCGAACGTGTTTCGTGGAGCGGCAGCCTCTTCTACCTGGCACCTTTCTCCATCCACGAAGAATGATACAATTCCTCGGATAAGAGGTCCTTTGCTCCGAGTTTCCGTATCGTGCCGTCGTTCATGTCCCAACGCCAGATCGCCCATACCGTTTTGACCGCGCGCGGAATTTCGCGCCTGGCAGAGCTGCGCAAAGCAGGTGTAACGGCCGCCACCATGAGCCGGATGGAACGTGACGGAGAGGTGCTTCGGCTCGCGCGAGGACTTTATCAACTTTCTGATGCACCTCTCGACGTTCACCACAGTCTGGCAGAGGCCGCCAAACGGGTTCCCAAGGGCGTCGTTTGCCTCGTTTCCGCCCTGGCGTTCCACGGGCTAACCGATCAGCTGCCAAGGAAAGTTTGGCTCGCCGTGGGTCAGAAGGACTGGTCTCCGAAACCCGAAGGCACACCCATTCGGCTGGTGCGTTTCACAGATCGTCTCCTGACGGAGGGGGTTGAGACCCACCCTGTCGAGCGGGTGCCCGTGAAGGTTTTCGGCGTCGCAAAGACGATCGCCGATTGCTTCCGATATCGGAACAAGATTGGCCTATCGGTGGCGATCGAAGGCCTGCAGGAAGCGCTTCGTCAGCGCAAGACGACGCCAAGCGAGATTGCCAGCCAAGCTGAACGAGGAACGGTCGCCACGATCATCCGGCCCTATCTCGAGGCATTGACCGCCAATGGCTAAGGAGATCGAGAATATCGGCGCATCAGTTCGCGCCCGCCTGTCGCAGGTCGCCAAAACGAGGCGATGGTGATCCCGGAGGGTACCGACTGGATCGTGCCCCATTACGTGGTGTAGAAGCCGCGTCTTGGATGCAGAGTTGAGTTCTGCGATCAGCCGACCAGTGCTGGCAGGCTGACGTCGGCAGCATCGCTCAAGGGAGCGATGGTTTCCAGGC
>NZ_JBAQRT010000102.1:0-1953 GCF_049306435.1 Zavarzinia sp. | reverse complement strand
GGGCTGGCTGGAGCGCACCGGGCTCGCCCCTCTGATCGATGCGGTGGTCGGCGGCGACGAGGTGACGGCGGGCAAGCCCGCGCCCGCGCCCTATCGCCTCGGTGTCGAGCGTCTGGCCTGCCGAGGGGAGACTGCGCTGGCGATCGAGGATTCGCGGCAAGGCGCCACGGCGGCCCGGGCCGCCGGGCTCGAGACGCTGGCGATCGCCGCCCCCGACGACCGGGAGAACTGGCCGCCGGGCGTTCGCTTCATCGCCCGCCTCGCCGACGCCGGGGAGATCCTGCGCCGATGCGACAGATGAATGTCACCGCCCTGTCCGGCCCGCTGGCCGTCCGGATCGAGACCGCGCCGCCGCCCCCGGCGCCTGAGGTCCTGGCCCGGGTCGCCGCCCTCTGGCGGGCGGAAAAGGCGAAGCGGGGCGATGCCCTGTTCGACGGGCGGCTGTTCAGCATAAGCCGTCTGGCGCCCCCGCTCGTCACCGGCTGGCTGGCGCCCTACAGCTGGTATGTGGCGCAGCGGCTTGACCCGGCCCTGCGCGCCGGCCTCGGCCTCCGGCCGCTGGGCGTCACCGGGATCATGATCTGCGACGAGGGCATCGTCTTCGGGCGCCGCGCCAGCACGGTCACGACCGATCACGACCTGTGGGAACTGGCGCCGTCAGGTGGGGTCGATGGGGAATTCCTGACGCCGGACGGCGACATCGACCTCGCCGCCCAGATCCTGAACGAATTGACCGAGGAAACCGGACTGCCCACCGCCCTGGTGACGGCGCCGCCGCGCCCGGTCGCCCTGGTCGAGGACGGCGCGTCCCTTGTGACCGACATCGGCCTGCAGCTGCGCCTTGGCTGCGGGGCGGCGGCGGTGCGCGCCGCCTTCGCCGCCCTGGCCAGCCAGGAGTATACCGAGCTGGCCGTGGTGGCGCCCGCTGACCTCGACGCCTTCATGGCGGCGGCGGACAATGGGGTCGGCCGGGTTTCGCGCGGGTTGATCGATATGCTGGCGCTGTCATGACAAGGCCGGGACAGGGCGTCAGCCCCGCCTATCCCGCAAGCGTGTGGCTGTGGCCCCACCAGGTCGGTCCCGCCATGACCGGCCGGGGGCGATGGCTACCGGCCGCGATCGGCAGCAGCCCGCCCCAATAACCCGTCACGAGGAAATCCCGCCCGTCCGGCGAGAGCGCGATGCCGCAGGGCCAGGCAAGACCAAGGGCGGCGGTATCGATCAGCTGCTGCGTGCGGCCGCTGGCACCATCGAAAACCGCGACATGGTGGCTGGCGGGGAAGCTGACGAGCACCGCGTCGGCTCCCCGGTCGTAGGCGATGGAGAGGCCATGGCGGGCAAGCTCCGCCGCCTCGCCCAACAGGGGCAGCGCCCGGCCGCCGGCCCGGCGCAGGGGCAGCGCCGACGCATAGTCGAGGCCGTTTTCCGCCGCGGGATCGCGCGGGCCGGCGCTGCCCGCCGGCTCGACCTTGGCCATCACGGCGAAGACGCGGTTCAGGGCCGGCGCCACCAGATGGCGCAGCTCAGCCCCGAAACCATCGACATCCCAGCGCTCGACCAGACGGCCGCTGGACCATTCGATGATCGCGGCGCCGGGCGCCAGCACATGGGGGATCACCGGACCGTCCGGGTCCTGACGGTCGGCGACCGTGCTGCCATAATTCGCCACCACGAGGTGCCGGCCATCGGCGGTGATCTGGATATCGTGGGGACGGACGCCAAAACTGGGGAATTCGGCCACGGGACGCAGGCTGGCCGCCTCGCGGATGACGATGCGTCCACCCATGCGCTCCAGATCGGCGGCACGGTCGGCGCTGGCCGGAGAAGCCGGCGCCCGTTCGGCGATGGCGACATGGCGCCCGTCGGGCAAGGTCAGGGCATGGCCGCCGAAGCGCCAGCCGGCGCGCGTCGGCCGGGCCAGGGCGACCAGATCGAGGGTGACCGGATCGAGGG
>NZ_JBAQRT010000101.1:0-5964 GCF_049306435.1 Zavarzinia sp. | reverse complement strand
CGGCGCCATCTCCCTGCACCGCCTCGCCGGCAGCATCCGGAAAATTGAAAGGCAGCTCTTCGAAGCACACCGAAAACGTAAACTTCAGACCTTAACTTAGCGCATATGGGCCTTCGCCGGGATGACGCTCATGGATATGTATTTATAGTCGTCGCTCCGGCGCAGGCCGGAGCCTTGTGACGAAAGGGGACTGGCCGTTACGCCGCCTGCGGCACCACGCGCAGCCAGGCGGCGAGGTCGGTCAACACCCGGGCCGGCCTGCGCCGGGATGACGCCTTGCATTTATAGTCGTCGCTCCGGCGCAGGCCGGAGCCTTGTGACGAAAGGGGACTGGCCGTTACGCCGCTTGGGGCACCACGCCCAGCCAGGCGGCGAGGTCGGCGAGGGCGCGGGCGGACATGGCGGCCTTGCGGTCGCCCTTCTTCGTCCGTGTTTCCATCGGCGGGAACAGGCCGAAGTTGACGTTCATCGGCTGGAAGGTCTTCTCGTCCGCGCCGCCGGTGACGTGATTGAGGAGGGCGCCGAGGGCCGTCGTCGTCGGCGGCGGGGTGGGCAATTCGCCGAGGGCCTCGGCCGCGGCGAAGCGGCCGGCGATCAGGCCCATGGCCGCGCTCTCGACGTAACCTTCAACGCCCGTCACCTGGCCGGCGAAGCGCAGGTCTGGCCGCGCCTTCAGGCGCAAGGTGCCGTCGAGGAGGCGCGGGCTGTTGATGAAGGTGTTGCGGTGCAACCCGCCGAGCCGGGCGAAGGCGGCATTCTCGAGGCCGGGAATGCTGCGGAAGATGCGGGTCTGCTCGCTGTGCTTCAGCTTGGTCTGGAAACCGACCATGTTGTAGAGCGTGCCGAGGGCATTGTCCTGGCGCAGCTGGACGACGGCGAAGGGGCGCTTGTTGGTGTGCGGATCGGTCAGGCCGACCGGCTTCATCGGGCCGAAGGACAGGGTGTCGGGGCCGCGCTCCGCCATCACCTCGATCGGCAGGCAGCCCTCGAAATAGGGTGTGTTCTTTTCCCATTCCTTGAAGTCGGTCTTCTCGCCCGCCAGCAGTGCCTCGATGAAGGCATAATATTGCTCGCGGTCCATGGCGCAGTTGATGTAATCGGCACCGTCGCCCTTGTCGTAACGCGACTGATACCAGGCGCGCGACATGTCGATCGAGTCCTTGTGGATGATCGGGGCGATCGCGTCGAAGAACGACAGGGATTCTTCGCCGGTGAAGGCGCGGATCGCCTCGGCGAGCGAAGGCGAGGTCAGCGGCCCGGTGGCAAGGATGGTGTTGCCCCAGTCGGCGGGCGGCAACTCCGGCACTTCCTCGCGGACGATGGTGAGGAGCGGCGAAGCGGAAAGGGCGGCGGTAACGGCTTCCGAGAAGCCGTCGCGGTCGACGGCGAGGGCGCCGCCCGCCGGCACCTTGTGGGCATCGGCCGCGCGCAGGATCAGGCTACTGGCGCGGCGCATTTCCTCGTGCAGGAGGCCGACCGCGTTGGAGACGGGATCGTCCGAGCGGAAGGAGTTGGAGCAGACGAGTTCGGCGAAGCCGTCGGTCGCATGGGCGTCGGTCGGCTTCACCGGGCGCATCTCGTGCAGGATGACGGGCACGCCGCGGCTGATGATCTGCCAGGCGGCTTCGCTGCCGGCGAGGCCGCCGCCGATGACGTGAACGGGAAGGGGAAGGGGCAATTTTTCGGTCATGATGCCCCTTCCTATAGCCTTGTTGGGGCCGCTCGTCAGCCCCAGATGGGCGGCTTGCGGCCGGCCCAGGGCAGGGCGCGCTCGAGGTCGGCGCCCAGGCCGATCAGCGTATCCTCGTCGCCGAAACGGCCGACGATCTGCACGCCGACCGGAAGGCCGGCCTCGCTCTGGTGCAGCGGCAGGCTGATCGCCGGCTGGCCGGTGAAATTGAACACCGGCGTATTGATGTAATCGCCGGCCCGGGTCAGGGTCGCGGCGAAATCGGGCGAGGTCACGTCGAAGAAGCCGATCCGCTCCGGCGGGCGGGTCAGCGTCGTCGTCACCAGGACATCGTAGACTTCGAAGAACTGGGCGATGAAGCGGCTGATCCGCTGCAGCATGACTTCGGCGATAATGTAATCCGCCGCCGTCGTCTTGCTGGCGTGCTCGACGAGGGCGAGGGTCATGGGCTCCAGCGTGTCCGGCCCGGCGATCTTGCCGCCCATCAGCGCCGCCCCTTGCGCGAGGGCGGCCATGCCCGCCGTCCACAGGGTCATGAAGGCGTGGGTGACCATCTCGGCCGGCGCGGCGGGCACGCTGTCCTCGATGATATGCCCCATGTCCTCTAGGGCCTTGGCTGTCTTGTCGATGGCGGCGATGCACTCGGGATGCAGGGCGTTGCCCATGAAATCGGTCCTGGCGACGGCGACGCGCAGGGGCCGCTTCACGCCTTCCAGCGCCTGGACATAGGGCCGGCTGGGCGGCGGCGCCCAATAGGGATCGCCGATATCGGGCCCGGCCGCCGCGTCGAGGACATGGGCCGTGTCGCGCAGGGTCCGGCTGACGACGAGATCGCAGACGAGACCGCCGAGGGCATCGCCGAGGTCCGGGCCAAGGGGGATGCGCCCCCGCGTCGGCTTCAGGCCGACGAGGCCGCAGGCGGAAGCCGGGATGCGGATCGAGCCGCCGCCGTCATTGGCATGGGCGAGCGGCACGCAGCCCGCGGCGACCATGGCGGCCGAACCGCCGGAGGAGCCGCCGGTGGAATGATCGGTGTTCCAGGGATTGCGGGCCGGGCCATAGACCAGCGATTCCGTGGTCGGCAGGATGCCGAACTCGGGCGCGTTGGTCTTGGCCAGGATGTTGAAGCCGGCCTTCTTGAAGCGGGTGGTCAGTTCGCTGTCGTGATCATCGACGACATCGGCGAACAGGCGCGAGGCCTGGCGGGTGGAGAGGCCGACGCAAAGCGCGTTGATATCCTTGAGCAGCAGGGGCACGCCGGCGAAGGGGCCCTGAGGCAGGCCGCCCTCCGCGGCCTTCCGCGCCATGTCATAGGCCTTCTGCACGACCCCGTTCAGCGCCGGATTGTGCTTCTCGATCAGGCCGATGGCGATCTCGAGAAGTTCGGGCGCCTTGACCTCGCCCTTGTTCACCAACTGGCCGAGGCCGATGCCGTCCTGCGCCAGATATTCGGAGACCTGCATGTCGTCCCTCCCGTTCTTGATTGTGACGGAGTGTCATGTTTCTGAACGGGAAGGCAAGGGCCGTCGTGAGACAATTTCACGACGGCCCCAAGGCATCAGCAGGTGGGCATCAGTAGGTGAAGGTCAGGCCGATGTTGAACGAACGGCCTTCGCCTTCCAGCGCCCCGATGGTGCCGCCCTCGCGCTTGAAGGTGGCGAAATCGACACCGGCCAGCGGGTCATACCAGCGCTGGTCGAGCAGATTGTCGATCCCGGCGTCGAGCCGGACGCCCGGCCACTGGTAGGCAGTCTTCAGATTGACGAGGGCATAGCCCGAGGTTTCGGGTTCGCGGCGCGCATCGTCCACATCCGACTTGGTGGCCGAGGCGACGAGTTCGATGCCATTGCTCCAGTCGTCCAGCCGGTGCTGCAGGGCGAGGCGGACGTTGAGCGGCGCGATCCGGTAGAGATCGTCGTCGGTATCGCGGTTCTCGCCCTTGACGAAGCCCGCCGTCGCCGACAGGTCTAGATCGCCGAAGGACGCGCCCCGCGCGAGGGCGAGGCTGCCCGAGACATCGACGCCATAGAGGAGGGCGTCATGATTGGCGAACTTCAGGACGACGAACTGGCTGCCCGGGCCAAAGCGCCGGCCGGTGTCGTCGGCGTCGATGAAATCCTCGACGTAGGTCAAATAGGGCGTGACCTTGAACTGCCAGACGCCGCCGCCCGTCCAGTCGCCGGTCGCGGAGACCGTATGGGCGACCTCGGGGTCGAGATCGATATTGCCGATATAGCCGTTGCCATCGCCGTACCAATTGTTCATGGCCGTCGCCATGTGGCCCTCGCCCCAGGAATAGCGCTCGTACAGGCTGGGGGAGCGGGTCTTGCGGGCATAGCCGAAGCTGTAGGTGGCGCCCGGTCCGGCCTCATAGGAGGCGATGGCGGTCAGGTCGAAATTGACGTCGGTGCGCGAGCGGTCCATGGCGTTGAACGCATTCGCGGCGGCGATATCGGCGGCCTGCATCATGCTGGTCCAGGAATAGGGCCGAACCTCGCCCGTATCCATGGTGACGATATCGTTGCGAAGTCCGAGCTGGGTGCTCCACGCCGGGGTCCAGCGGGCATTCCATTCGATGAAGGTGCCGATGCGGGTGCGGCTGCCGTTGTTGATATTCTCGTAAGTGTCCGGCCCCATCATCATGGAACCGGCGACCGGCGGCCACCAGTCGTCCAGCGACAGGTCGTGCAGTTCGGTGCCGAATTTCAGCGTGTCGGCCTCGCCCACCGGCACTTCGGCGGTCAGGCTGTAGCCGAGGTCGGTGGCGCGCGTGTTCATGGGCATGGCGCCGCCCTTGTCTTCCAGCATGTCCATCTCATGCTCGACATGGCGCCAATACGCGCGGGCATCGACGGTGCCCCAGTCGAAGTCGCCTTCATAGCGGCCGTTCAGATACTGGCTTTCGTTGTCGGTCAGATCCATGCGCTGGTTGGGGAAGGCTTCGTAGGGCGTGTATTGCAGACCCCCGCGCAAGGTGAACTGATCGCCACCCCGGCGCAGCGCCAGGGTCAGATTGTGGTCGTAATTCTCGGACTCGGTCGAATAGACGGTGCGGTTGTCGCCGCCGCCCTCGTAATCGAGGGTGCGCGCCCAGGATCCGGCATAGGACATGCTGAAATCGGGGGTCGCCACCGTGGTATCGCCCGAGATCGAGAGGCCGTCGCCATTGCTGCGATAGGCGGTGGTCAGGCGGGCGGCGGTCAGGACTTTCTCGGCTTCGGTCGCGAAGCGCGGGGCCGGGGGCTCCACGACGATGGTGCCGCCGATGCTGTCGCCGCCGAGGCTGACCGGCGACAGGCCGGCATGGACATCGATGCTGCCGATCCGGCTGGCGTCGATATAGGACAGGGGCGGATTCATGTGATTGGGGCAGGCCGCCGTCACCGTCATGCCGTCGACCGTCACGCGTACCCTGTCATCGCCAAGGCCATGGATCGAGGGCAGGCTGGAAATCGCCCCGCCGGTCGCGAGGGATACGCCCGGCAGGTTCAGGAGCAGGCGCGCGGCATCCGGGCGGGCGGTCGCGGCATCGGCCAGATCATTCTCGCCGAGGCTCGAGGAAAACGGCTCGGGCGAGGCGGTCACGGTGACGGTGGGCAGAGCGGTGACATCTTCCGCGACGGCGGAGACGGGGGCGAGCGCGACAAGCAGCGCCGCCGCGGCGCAGCCGCTGGACAGGGCGTGTTTCATGATTTCGATTCCGATCAGGACAGGCAGGGGCCTTGCGGCCGGTGGCGCGGTCAGATCGGGCGTGGTGGGCCGCGCGGCTGGACACCGACGGCATGGGCGAATGTCGGTGCTTCCGGTGGCATCAACCGCCAGCTGGCCAGGGCTGAAACAGCGGGCGGGACGAGGGGCGGCGGCGAGGGCGCGAGATAGTGACCGGCCACCGCCAGGGTCAGGCAGATCTGGCACGGGATGCCATGACCGGGACCGTCCTTGCCCTTATCGGGCATGGGCTCGCCCGGGCGGCACAGGTCGGCGAGGGCGAACACCAGGCTCTCGGCCGTGGTGATCGGCATCGCCGGCATGGGCGACAAGGGTGCGATGGTCTGGAACAACAGGGCGAGCAGGGCCACGAACGCCAGCCGCTGGCGCCTGAATCTGTCTCCGATGCCCTCAATACCCTGCACGCAGCCCGCCCTTCTTGTTAAAAGGGGAGTAGGCGCTGCGCGAGGCCGGCTCAATGAGACAGAAGCGCGCAGGCACGAGGCGAACGAGATATGGCGAGAGCAAGAAGCAAAGCAGCGGCACCGGCCGGCGCGGCCGAGGGC
>NZ_JBAQRT010000100.1:0-24860 GCF_049306435.1 Zavarzinia sp. | reverse complement strand
GTCGACAGGCGCGGGGGCGGCGGCGGCGACCAGGGTGCGCGCCGGGGCCGAGACGGCATTGGGGCGGACGACATCGGCGGCGGCGACCAGTTCGGGCTTGGTCTGCAGGCGGACGAAGGCGGCGTCGAGCAATTCGATCATGTGATCGTCCCGGGCCTTGGCCGAGGAGCCGCCGAAGATCGCGCCGACGAGGTGAACGCCGCCCCGCTTCACCGAGACGACGAGATTGAAGCCGGAAGCGCGGATATAGCCGGTCTTGATGCCGTTGGTGCCTTCATAGCGGCCGAGCATGCGGTTGTGATTGGTGATCACCTTGCCGCCGTAACGCCACTTCTGGGTCGAGAACATCGGGTAATAGGTCGGGTGATCGCGCATCAGCGCCAGGCCGAGCCTGGCCATGTCGTTAGCGGAGGTCACCTGTTCGTCGTTGGGCAGGCCGTTGGCGTTGCGGAACAGGGTGCCACTCATGCCGAGTTCGCGGGCGCGCGCCGTCATGCGGGCGGCGAAGGCGTCTTCCGTGCCGGCGATGGCTTCGGCCAGCACGACCGACATGTCGTTGGCGGAAAGCGTGATCAGCGCCATGATCGCGTCCTTGACCGCGATCGTCTGGCCCGGGCGCAGGCCGAGCTTGGTCGCCGGGCGCGAGGCGGCATTGGCCGAGACGGTCAGGCGCTGGTCCAGGGTGAGGCTACCGGCCTTCAGGGCGTCGAAGGTCATGTACAGCGTCATCATCTTGGTCAGCGAGGCGGGATGGCGCTGCGCCGTCGGGCTGTCGGACAGGATGACCCGTCCGGTGTCCGCGTCGAGAATGACGACCGAATAGGCGGGTCCGGCTTCGGCAAGGCGCGGCGCGGCAAGGATCAGGAACACCGCCGCCAGCACGAAGGCCATCGCCGCGACCAGGCGGGTCGCCGGATGTCGGCGCGTTTCCCCGGCCGAAAGAGGCGTTCCAATCGAGAAACCGGCGACGCCCGTCGTCCGGCCCATCCAAAGCGCACCCTGCATTTGGTTCGCCCCTGCCCTGTAAGAACTTAGCCCAAGACGCAACGATAGGGGCGGCGGCCGAGTTTGTCCATGGAATCCGATGCTTGCGAGCGGCCTTTGAGTCCTGAAATCAGCTATCGCCGTCAAAATGCCGCGATTGCGGTATCGGCTGGGCACTTGGCGTTGCGGCGGCCGTCCGGCATTCTCGCCGCCTGTCGTCTGGAGGTCTGGTCCCATGGGCATGTTCGTTCGGCGCCTGCGCGTTATGGCGGCATTTTTCGGCACCGCCGTCGCGGTGGCGGGCTGCATGCCCTATGGCACTGCCGACTTCAACCTCGAGCGCCTGCCGGGCTGGTATCGCTACCTTTCGGGCGATGACATCAAGGCGGCGTGCGATGCCGGTGGGCCAGATGTCGCGCGCTTCGTCTACAACGCGCGCTGGACCGAACAGGTCCGGGCCTATGAACTGCGGGCGACGGATTACGGCGCGAAGATCGATCAATGGGTCTGGGGGCCGGGTGGCTTGCTCGCGGCGACGCCGGCCGGGCCCGAGATCCGGGCCAAGACGGCGCAGGTGGGCATCGATCAGGCGCGGCTCGCCCGGCTGAGGGCGGCGATGACGGCCTCGGACGTCGGTGGCAAGCCGCCCAAGGGCCAGTTCCTGCGCTCGGATAATTTCTATTGGGTGGTGGCCGCCTGCAGTCAGGGCCGTTTCCACTTCAACGCCTTCCAGGCCGGCGATCCCCGCTTCGACGCCCTGACTTTTCCCAGGGAATTGTTCGACGCCGATCGCACGGAGGTCACGGTGAACATGCCCCGGTCGCTGGATTTGCCGCCGCTGGCCGCCGGCCGGGGCGACGATGACGGGCCGAAGCCCTTCACCGTGCAGGTCGGCGAGAACGGTCTCGACGTCGCGCGCTGGGATTGAACTTCGCCTTTGGTCGAGGGTTTTGCTGCATTGCAACAAAACTCTTGACTCCGGGGGGCCGCGGGGTGACCCTTCACTCACCGCGTTGCAGCAAGGACCGGCCCTGACGATCACGATCCGATCGCGCTTCGGTCATTCAACTCCTGCACCGCCGATTGAAGATGCGCGGCGCATGACCATGCCGCGACGGCGGGCCGGCGAGCGAAGCCGACCTGACCCACGAAGCTATTTGCGAACGAGGGATCAACATGGCCGCGAAACCGAAGACCGCCAAAACGGAGACTACCGAAGTGACCGATACCGCAACCGAAACCATCAAGGCCACCACCGAACAGGTGAAGGGCAAGATCGACCAGGCCCTGAAGGCGTTCGAAGACGCCGGCTCGTCCTCCAAGGAAACCTACGAGGCTTTCGTCTCGTCCTTCAACATCACCGTGAAGGGCTTCGAGGGCGTTTCCGCCGAAACCGCCGCCTACACCAAGAAGGCGGTCGAGGACCTGGTGGCCGTGTCGAAGACCGTCGTCGGCGCCAAGAGCCTGCGTGAAGTCGTCGATATCCAGAACGACTACACCAAGGCCGCCTTCGACAACTTCCTCGCCTTCACCAACAAGATCGGCGAGATGACCGTCCAGTTCACGCAGGAAGCGGTCGAGCCCGTGTCGCGTCAGCTCGGCACCGTCTTCAAGAAGTTTGCCCAGCCGGTCGCCTGACCTGAGCCTGGCAAGGCGCCGGCCTGCGTATCATGGCCGGCGCTACAGCTCCATGTGCCGAAAGGCATGCGCGCAAGCCGGCGGGGGAAACTCCGCCGGCTTTCTCGTGTGTCCGCGTTCATGTGTTTCGCGGAAGGCTGCCCCGGCGCCAATGACGGTCGCTGCCGTCTTGTTTTCGTTCCCGATCCGGGCAGAATCAATAGCGGTCGCGCAGGTATCGCTTCCGTTTCGCGGGGACTGGACAATTGCGGGCCGGCCTCCCATGTCCTTATCATATTCCAGTTTGCAAGCAGCATGGCCGATCCGAAGACACCGATGACAACGACCGCAGGCCCCGTCGGCGACGACGAGAACCAGAATGGTCTCCTGACCGCGACGCGGCCGAAAACGGCGCGGCCTTCGATGTATCGCGTGCTGCTGCTCAACGACGACTACACCCCGATGGAATTCGTCGTCCTCATCCTCGAGCGGTTCTTCCACAAGAATCTCGAGGAGGCGACGCAGATCATGCTCCATGTGCACCAGAAGGGTATCGGCGTGTGCGGAGTCTTCACCTATGAGGTCGCCGAGACAAAAGTGACCCAGGTGGTTGATTTCGCCCGTCGACACCAGCATCCCCTTCAATGCACGATGGAGAAGGAATAGGCGCGTTCGGCCTTATCGCCAGCCTTTCGCGTCTGCCGCGGCTTCCGTCGAAGCCAAGGCGAGTGTGACCGCCCGTCCGGCGGTTGGCGCAAAGTCGGAGGTGTGCCTTGCCGTCCTTTTCGCGCAGCCTCGAGAAGTCCCTTCATCGGGCATTGGCGCTCGCCAACGAGCGAAGCCATGAATTCGCAACCCTCGAACATCTCCTGCTTGCACTCCTCGACGACGGTGAAGCCGCCGCGGTCATGCGGGCCTGCAACGTCGATCTCGACGTACTGCGCCGGCAGCTCGTAACCTATATCGATACTGAACTCGAAGGCCTCGTCGTCGAGCATGACGAGGATGCGAAGCCGACCACCGGCTTCCAGCGCGTCATCCAGCGCGCGGTGATCCATGTCCAGTCCTCGGGCCGGGACCAGGTGACCGGGGCCAATGTCCTCGTCGCCATCTTCGGCGAGCGCGAGTCCCATGCCGCCTATTTCCTGCAGGAACAGGACATGACCCGGCTGGATGCGGTCAGTTACATCAGCCACGGCGTCGCCAAGCGCCCCGGCGCCTCCGAGCCGCGCGCGGTGCGCGGCGCCGACGAGGAAGGCCCGGGCGGGGAGCCCGGCGCCAAGCGGCCGGGCGAGGCCGGCGCCCCGCGCAAGGGCGAGGCCCTGGCCGCCTATGCCGTCAACCTGAACCGCAAGGCGACGGACGGCAAGATCGACCCCGTGATCGGCCGCGAGGCCGAGATCGAGCGCACGATCCAGATCCTGTGCCGTCGGCAGAAGAACAACCCGCTGCTGGTCGGCGACCCCGGCGTCGGCAAGACCGCGATCGCGGAGGGGCTTGCCCTCAAGATCGTGCTGGGCGAAGTGCCGGAGGTTCTGCTGAACGCCGTCATCTATTCGCTCGACATGGGGACGCTGCTGGCCGGCACCCGCTATCGCGGCGATTTCGAGGAGCGGCTGAAGGCCGTCATCGCCGAGATCGAACAGTCGCCGGGGGCGATTCTGTTCATCGACGAGATCCATACGGTGATCGGCGCCGGAGCCACCTCCGGCGGCTCGATGGATGCCTCCAACCTGCTGAAACCGGCGCTGGCGCAGGGCTCGCTGCGCTGCATCGGCTCGACCACCTACAAGGAATTCCGCTCCTATTTCGAGAAGGACCGGGCATTGCTTCGCCGCTTCCAGAAGATCGACGTGAACGAGCCCTCGGTGCCCGACACGATCAAGATCCTGAAGGGGCTGAAGCCTTATTTCGAGGAACATCACCAGATCCGCTATACCAACGACGCGATCAAGGCGGCGGTGGAACTGGCGGCGAAATATATCAACGATCGCAAGCTGCCGGACAAGGCGATCGATGTGATCGACGAATCGGGCGCGGCCCAGATGCTGCTGCCGCCGGGCAAGCGCCGCAAGACCATCGGCGTGAAGGAGATCGAGGCGGTCGTCGCCAAGATCGCCCGCATCCCGCCCAAGTCGGTGTCCAAGGACGACAAGGCCCTGCTCGCCAATCTCGAGACGGAACTGCGCCGAGTCGTCTATGGCCAGGATCCGGCGATCAACGCGCTCGCCTCGGCGATCAAGCTCTCGCGCGCCGGCCTTCGCGAGGGGGAGAAGCCGATCGGCTCCTATCTCTTCTCGGGCCCGACCGGCGTCGGCAAGACCGAGGTGGCGCGCCAGCTCGCCAAGATCCTGGGGGTCGAGATCATCCGCTTCGACATGTCGGAATACATGGAGCGGCACACGGTTTCGCGCCTGATCGGCGCCCCGCCGGGCTATGTCGGCTTCGATCAGGGCGGCTTGCTGACCGATGCGATCGACCAGCATCCGCATAGCGTGCTGCTGCTCGATGAAATCGAGAAGGCCCATCCCGACCTGTTCAACATTCTTCTGCAGGTGATGGACCACGGCAAGCTGACCGATCACAACGGCAAGAAGATCGACTTCCGCAATGTCGTTCTCATCATGACGACCAATGCCGGCGCCGCCGAAGCGGCGCGGCCGGCCATCGGTTTCGGCCGCGCCACCAACGAGGGCGCGGACGAGGATGCGATCAAGCGCCTGTTCACGCCGGAATTCCGCAACCGGCTGGACGCGGTGGTGCCCTTCACCGGCCTGACGCCGGACATCATCGCCAAGGTGGTCGACAAGTTCATCGCCGAGCTGGAATTCCAGCTGGCCGATCGCGGTGTCGAGATCACGGTCTCGCAGGCGGCGCGCAGCCATGTGGCCGAAACCGGCTTCGATCCGGCCTTCGGCGCGCGGCCGCTGGCCCGGGTCATCGCCGAGAAGATCAAGAAGCCGCTGGCGGACGATCTCCTGTTCGGCAAGCTCGCCCGCGGCGGCACGGTCCATGTCGACTTCAAGGCCGGCGCGCTGACCTTCGAGATCGAGGCTTCCAAACGGCCACCCGCCGCGGACGACGAAGAGAGCGAAGGCGGCGAGCGCACGCCCGAGCTGGTGCACTGACGGCCCGATCAACGGCCCCGGGGGCGTATTTGGAGTGTCCCCGGGTGCCTTGATTTGCATCAAATGCAGCCGGCTCCGGCTGGTGGATACTGCACTTCACGGAATTTCATGGAGTGTCAGCGAATGCCGCATTTACCGTCCTACTGGGTTCTGTTGGCCGACGGACACCGGGCGCGGCTCTTGCAGGGCACGCGCCCGTTCGAAGACCTTCATGGCGTCGACGGTGGGGTGATCGAGCCGGCGGTTACTCATGATTTCGCCCGTGATGTCGATACCGACAATCCGGGCCGCAGCTTCAGTTCGTCCGGTGGCGGCCGCCGTTCGGCGATCGAGCCGGGCGAGGATCCGATCCGCGCCGAACAGCGTGCCTTCGCCCTTGATCTGGCGGAAAAGCTGGATGCCGCCGCGCGCGACAGCAAGTATGACCGGCTGATCATCGCCGCGCCGCCCCATTTCCTCGGCGATATCCGCACCGTGCTGGGCGCCAGCGCCCGGGCCAAGCTGCAGGCCGCGATCGACAAGGATCTCGTGAAGCTGCCGGCCGCGGATCTGCCCAAGGCCCTGATGGCGGCCATCGGCTTCTGATCTCCCCTTACCCCGTCCCCTCGGCCACCGTCGCGCCCGCTTCCAGCCGCAGGTCATAGGACATGGCGCCCGCCGCGCTCAGCAGGCGGGCGAGCAGGGGGCTGTGGGTGATCACGATCACCTGGCTGCGCTCCGCCGCGTTCAGGATCAGTTCGGACAGGGGATAGGACAGGTCGGGGTGCAGGCTCTGGTCCGGCTCGTTCAGGATGAGGAGCGGGCTCGGCCGGGGTGAGAGCAGGGCGGCGACGAGGCAGAGATAGCGCAGCGTGCCGTCCGACAGCTCCCGCGCCGCGAAGGCTCGCTTGAAGCCGCGCTGGTGCAGGAAGGTGGCGAACTGGCCATGGCCCAGCTCGATGCGCAACTCGGCCCCCGGAAAGGCGCGATCGATCGCGTCGGCAAGCCCGCGCCGGTCGCCGATTTCGATGATGGTCTGGAAGGCGGCGGCCAGGTCCCGGCCATCGGCCGCCAGCACCGGCGTTCGAGTGCCGACCTGTGGGCTGCGGATGGACGAGGCGGCGTCGGTGCTGAAGTGATGATAGAAGCGCCAGCGCATCAACTGCGCGTGAGCCAGGGCGATGTCGGGATAGAGATGCGGCTCCCGCAATTGCGACAGCGCCGCTTCCTGCGGCTCGAGCGCGGCCGGATAGCTGGTGCGGCCGCGCGCGCCCCTTGCCTGCATCCAGGCGCTCGGGCCTTTCCGCTCCAATAGTCTGGTGCCATCCGGGGCGGTCAGCCGCTCCTCCTTCACGTAAGGATCGAGCGCGAAGGCGCCTTCGGGCGGGGGCGGCAGGCCGCAGACGAGGCTGAAGCTCCAGTCGAGAGACTCGACCTCGACCTCGATCCTTCGGCGTTCGTCCTTCCCCCAGTCCCCGGCCCAGAGCGCGGACGGCATCCCGCCATCCTCGACGATCGTCGAGGCAAGGCGCCCGCGCGCGGCGGCGAGAACAAGGCCGAGGGCGCGGTACAGGTTGGACTTGCCCGCGCCATTCGCCCCGGTGATCACGGTCAGGTCACCAGGCTCGAGGCTCACCGATCGCAGCGAACGGTAGTTGCGGATCGAGAAGCGGCGCAGCACCGCGTGCTCACATCTCGGAAAGGACGCCGCGAATCTTCTCGGCCTGGCCGGCGATGATGGTGTGATCGCCCGGGCGCTGGCCGTGCTCGGTCGAAATCACGCCATCGCCAAGGCGCCGGGGCAGGATATGCATGTGAAAATGGAACACGGTCTGGCCGGCCGCCGGGCCATTGGCCTGGAACAGGTTCATGCCATCCGGGCCGATCGCCTGCGCCATGGCGAGGGCGACTCGCCGCGCCGTCCGCATCACCGCCGCCGTCAGATGGTCGGGCATGGCGTAGAGATCCGGGTGGTGTTCCTTGGGGACCACCAGCGTATGGCCGGGGCTCAGGGGGAAAATGTCCATGAAGGCCAGGGTTTCGTCGTCCTCATAGACCTTGTGGCAGGGCAGGACGCCGTCGATGATCTTGCAGAAGATACAATCCGGGTTGCGGACAGGCAGGCGGTCGCTGGCCATGCTCGGCTTCTCCTTGATGTCGGGGCGCCAGCCTATCGGGGCGCGTGCCGGTGATCAATCTCAGCGACCTTCCTCGTGGCGATAGGGCGCATGGTCGGCGAGATAATCCGCCTCGGCCGCGACCGATTCGCGTTCGCGCCGCAGGTAATCGTCGACGGCGCGGCGAAAGCCGGGATCGCGGATCCAGTGCAGCGAATAGGTCTCGCGCGGGACATAGCCGCGGGCCAGCTTGTGCTCGCCCTGCGCCCCGGCCTCGACGCGGGCCAGGCCGCGATTGATGGCGAATTCGATGGCCTGATAATAGCAGACCTCGAAATGCAGGCAGGGATGATCCTCGATACAGCCCCAGTTCCGGCCATAGAGCGTATCGGTGCCGATCAGGTTCAGCGCCCCGGCGATCCAGCGCCCCTCGCGCCTTGCCATGACCAGCAGAACGCGGTCGCGCATGGTCTCGTGCAGGCGGCGAAAGAACTCGGTGTTCAGATAGGGCGTGCCCCATTTCAGCGCTCCGCTCGCGAGGTAGCAGCGCTCGAAGGCGGCCCAATGTTCCGGTCGCAGGGCATCGCCGGTCAGGGCGTGGATCTCGATGCCATTGCCTTCCGTCGCCTCGCGCCGTTCCTTCCTGATCTGCTTGCGCTTCCGCGAGGCCAGCGCCGCCAGGAAAGCCTCGAAATCGGCATAACCCTGATTGTCCCAATGGAACTGGCGGTCTGTCCGTTGCAGGAAACCTTCGGCGCCCAGCCGCCGCCACTCGCCCTCGGTCGGAAAGGTGATGTGCAGGGTGGCGATGCCATTGCCTTCGGCGATATCGATCGCGGCGCGGGCCAGCAGGCGTTCCACCACCGCCCGGTCGAAACCGGGGGCGACGAGGAAGCGGGGGCCGGTCACCGGCGTGAAGGGCACGGCGGACTGGAGCTTGGGGTAATAGCGCCCGCCCGCCCGCTCGAAAGCCTGGGCCCAGCCCTGATCGAAGACATATTCGCCGCGCGAATGGCTCTTGAGATAGAGCGGCAGAATGCCCGCCACCCGTTCGCCGTCGCGCAGCACCAGGTGATGGGGCGACCAGCCGGTCTCGGGCGCGGCGCAGCCAGGGCTTTCGGCGCAGGTGAAGAAGGCATGGGAGACGAAGGGATTGTCCGGCCCGGCGCAGGAATCCCAATCGGCCGCCGCGACTTCGGCGACGCCGCGGGCAAGCTCGATCCGCAACTTCTGTTCGGGCGACTCCATCACCCCCAGAGGGTGGCCCCGGTGCGGCGCCGTGCCAAGGGGCATCACGCCGGGGCCGAGGCCTTTTTCTCACGCCCCAAGCGATGGACGGCGATGCCGAGCAGCAGCGCCATCCCCGCCAGCACGCCGAGCACCAGCCGGAACGCGGCAGCGAAAGCCTCCCGCCCGGCGGCGCGCAGGGTCTCGCCCGCCACCCCGCCCAGTTCGGCGGCCTCGGCGAAGGTGGCGCCGATCGATCCCGCCCCCGGCCCGACATGGTCGAGCCCGAGGCCATAGACAAGCCCGAGCAGCGAGCCGAAGAGCGCGATGCCCAGCCCGGTGCCGAGTTCGTAGGACACGGATTCGATGGCGGCGGCGGCCCCGGCCTTGTCGGCGGGGGCGGCGCCCATGATGGTCGTCGTCGCCAGGGACATCAGGAAACCGTGGCCGGCGCCGATCAGGATCATGGCCCCGATCAGGACCCCGAGACCCGCCGGCATGAGGAGGAGATAGCCGCCAGCCGCCAGCGCCATGCCGACGAGGGCCAGCACCCGCATCCCGCTCCGGTGCAGGATCGAGCCGGTGGCGGCCCCGGCCAGGGCCGCCGCGATCGCCAGCGGCGTCAGGGCGAGGCCGGTGTCCCAGGGCGACAGATCGTCGACGAATTGCAGTTGCTGCACGATCGCCAGCTCGAAGCCGGTCAGCAGCATGATCGGCCCCAGGGCGGCCAGCACGCCGACGGCGAAGCCCCGCCGCTTGAACAGCCGCAGATCCAGCATGGGATGCTCCGAGGCGAGCTGGCCCCGGGCGAAGCCGGCCAGCAGGGCGATGCCGGAAGCGAGGAACAGCGCGTTTTCCCAGCCGGCGCCGCCATCCCGCGCCAGGTCCTTGATGCCATGAACCAGCAGCAGCACCCCGGCGATCCCGATGACGGCGGCCAGCGGATGCAGCGGCGCGGCGGATGGATTGACGCTGTTGCGCAGGCGGCCGGCGATCACCAGGGCGGCCAGGGCGAGGATCGGCAGGTTGAACAGGAACACCGCGCCCCACCAGAACTGGCTGAGGATGGCGCCGCCCGCGACCGGGCCGATGGCCGCCCCGGCCGAGGCGCAGGCGCCCCAGATGCCGATGGCGATGCCGCGCTCCCTTGTGTCGGTGAAGGTCCGGCGCACGATGGCGAGGGTGGAGGGGATGATCATCGAGCCGCCGAAGGCGAGCAGCACGCGCGCCCCGATCAGCGTCGCGGGGCTCGGCGAATAGGCGGCGGCGAGCGAAGCGAGGCCGAATACCCCAAGCCCCGCCAGCAGCAGGTTGCGCTGGCCCAGGCGGTCGCCCAGCGGCCCGGTGATCAGCACGAGGCCGGCCATCATCAAGGGATAGATATCCATGATCCACAGTACCTGCGTGCCGCTGGCGCCGAGGTCGCGGGTCAGGCTGGGCAGGGCGAGATAGAGCACGGTGGTATCGATCGACACCGGCATGAAGGCGGCGCACACCGATGCCAGGATCAGCCAGCGATTGCGGTCGGCCATGATCATCCCCTCGGCCCCAGGGCCCGGCCGATCAGGTCGAGGAAGGTCTCCGTCGCTCGCTCGATGTTGAAATCGGGCTCGATCACCATGCGCCCGACGGCGCCGTCGACGAGGGCGATCAACCAGATGGCGGTGGCCGACGGGTCGAGGTCGCGGGCCATGCAGCCTTCCGCCTTGCCTCGCTGGATGAGGGCTTCGATGCCCTGTTTCACCAGGCCGTCGTCCTGATCGAAGGCGGCTTTCACCCGCGGATTGCGCGCGACCTCGGCCAGGACTTCCAGCCACAGGCGGCTGGCGGTGATATCCCGCGCCTCGGCCAGGAAATGGCGGAACAGGCTGCGCAGGGCCTGCATCGCATCGCCCTCCGCTTCGGCGCGGATGATGGCGGCGGCGACATCTTCCCGCTGCTCGTCGACGATGGCGCAGACGATCTCGGCCTTGGCGGCGAAATAGCGATAGAGATTGGCCGGCGTGACACCGGAGGCGAGGGCGATTTCCGCCATGCCCGTGCCCTGGAAGCCATGGGCGGCGAAACACGCCTTGGCCGCCGCCAGAATGGCGCGGCGCCTGTTTTCCCGGTTTTCTTCGCGTCTGGTCATTATATGAAACGAAAGTGAACGATCACCTTCATTTTATCCGATGCCCGGCCGGCGGGCAAGATTCGAAGATCGGTCTGCGCTGAGAGGGGCGTGCGCTGACGGATAGCGCCTCACTGCATCTGGGCGGGTTCGACGGTGTGGCAAGCGCCATCGATCCCCGACCCGAGACGAACACGACCAAGGAGAAGAAAGTGGCGCGACCTCAGGATATCACCAGGCAACCCCGGCAAGTCCAGGGCGTGCATGACAGAACCCCCGTCAAGGCCTTCATCGACGGTCTGCCGAAGGAGACAAGTGCGCCAACCTCAAAGCCCCGGAAAGCGGCCTGAAAACCCCACCCATAATGGCGGAACTGGCCGCGATTTCACCCATATTGGCAGGAAACGGTCGGCCCCACTCGGCGCCGCACCCCTTATGATTGTTTGAATGCGCGAGAAAACAATTAGAGGGGTGCCTTCATCCCCATCCAGCAATTCGATAGCCACGGCCGGCATGAATTACAAATTATCGTCTTCGTTAATTGAAGAACTCTTTCGCGTGAGACAGCCAAATTGGAAGACCAGAGATGACGATGATTAAAATATACATCTACATCTCTTCAACAATATTCTTTTTTTTGAACATTTATACGCAATCATTTGCGGATAAAGTTATAAATAAATTGGACGAATACATTATTGTTAACATGAGAAGCGTAAATTTAACGATTATGAGAGGGTATTTACCGCACATATATAGAAAAGAATCGGAATTTTATTTCTCAGATATCAAATCAATTGCGTTCGATTTTTGGATGCCTAGCCGAAATTATGTCAATTCCGACGAAGCAATAAGAGGGTTTACCATAGATAACAACAATGAACCCGATAATATTTATATAGTGAAGGTAATGCAATTCACTCCTACTGAATATGACGATATCATGTACTATGACGCGGCCAGAAGGTTAAATAATCTTTTGACAAATTTGCATTCAAAATTTAATGACTATGGATTTGGATTACTTCAGATACAAAATGGGCTTGGTATCAAAGTAAATGATCTTAATTTTACCTTCAAAAATTCCAAAAAATATGAGGTATTAATCACATGCACTCCGGATTCAATAAAAGTTCCATCCCCGGCATGTCAAATGATGGGGCAGTCCAGGGAGCATGATATTAGTTTTATGATTCTTTTCCCTAAAGATAGGCTAATAGAATCAGAAGAAATTGTTGAATCTATATTCAATATTGTAACTATAAATTAAAATTCCGGATCAAAACCTTAAGAGATCGTTTGGAAATCCGGCGGTTGAGAGCCGGCGAGAGATTTTCGTGTCCCGCAAGGAAGTGATCGCCGCCGATATCCTGGGATATCGGCAAGATCGCTGACGTAGCGGGGCGCGGAAAGATCCGCTGGATCGACCCGTCCGGGGTTTCCAAACGGTCTCTCACGCCTCGCCGTCCCAATAGCCGGGCTGATCCTCCAGCCGTCCGATAAAGGACAGGCTGCGCTTCGCCTTGTCGCCGCCGGGGGCGGAACCGGCGAGGACCATGATCTTCCCCGAGTCCGGATATTCCATCACGTCGGGTGCGTTCATCGTGCTGATGGCGAGATAGCGCAAGGGCTCCTCACCATCATTCACCAGTTGATGCGCCGTCTCCGCCCCGCCGGCGGGGCAGACCGCGATATCCCCGGCCGCGACGCGCCAGCTGGCATCGCCCAGCCGCAACTGGCCGCGACCGGACAGGATCACGAAGATCTCGTCGTTCGCATGGTGGCAATGGCGCGGCCAGCCTTTCCGGCCCGGCGGAATCTCGACCAGCCGGCCCCCCAGCCGGGTCGCGCCCAGGGGGGCGGCGAAGGGGGCCGCGCGCGCGGAAAACACGGGGCCGTCGTGCAGCGTGTCGAGCGGCAGGTCGGCGAGGGAAAGGACGGGGGAAGGGGGCATGACGGCCTCGGTGAAAAATGTCCCCTATCGAAATACGCGCCGCGGCCTCGGGCAATTGAGATTTGCTCACGCGCGGGCGCGGCGCTGCTCAATCGCCCCTATGGTCGCGGCAGCAACGCCACTGCCTGACGGGCGACCGGGTCGAGCCCGGCGCCGCCCTGATCGACATGGGCGAGGATCGCCTTCCGCATCCTCGGGTCCCAGAATTTCACCAGATGATCGGCGACCTCGGCCGGGGCATTGCTGCCCTGCGCCTTGAAGAAGCTCGCGATCTGGTTGGCCATGCGCACGAGTTTCTCAGCCTGCATGGCGCGGCCTCCCCTTCTCGCCCTCGTCATTCCGGCGCAGGCCGGAATCTCGCGGGGGTTGGCCACGGCGTGTCCGCGTCGCGAGGTCCCGGCCTGCGCCGGGACGACGAATGAGGGGAAGGAACGCCATGGTCATTCCGCCGCCTTGATGCGCCGGCTCCGCGCGGCGTGCTCGCGGTAATGTTCCTGCCATTCGCTCGGCCCGTTGGAGGGGGCGACCTGCACCGCCGTCACCTTGTATTCCGGGCAATTGGTCGCCCAGTCGGAATAATCGGTGGTGATGACATTGGCCTGGGTTTCCGGGTGGTGGAAGGTCGTGTAGACGACGCCCGGCGCCACCCGGTCGGTCACATGCGCGCGCAGGGTGGTCTCGCCCGCGCGGCTTTGCAGGCGCACAAAGTCGCCATCCTTCAGGCCCCGGTTCTCGGCATCATGGGGATGGATCTCGAGGAGATCTTCCGGGTGCCAGGCGGTATTGGCGGTGCGCCGCGTCTGCGCCCCGACGTTGTACTGGCTCAGGATCCGGCCGGTGGTCAGCAGCAAGGGGAAGCGCGGCCCGGTCTTCTCGTCGGTCGGGACATATTCGGTGATGACGAATTTGCCCTTGCCCCGGGCGAAGCCGCCGATGTGCATGATCGGCGTGCCGGTGGGCGCCTTCTCGTTGCAGGGCCACTGCACCGAGCCGAGTTCCTCCAGCCGCGCGTAGGAAACGCCCGCGAAGCTCGGCGTCGTCGCCGCGATCTCGGCCATGATTTCGCTCGGATGCGTGTAGTTCATGGCCATGCCGAGACTCTGGGCCATTTTCTGCGTCACTTCCCAGTCGGCGAGGCCGTTCTTCGGCGCCATGACCTTGCGCACCCGGTTGATGCGGCGCTCGGCGTTGGTGAAGGTGCCGTCCTTCTCGAGGAAGGTCGAGCCCGGCAGGAAGACATGGGCGTAATTCGCCGTCTCGTTCAGGAAAAGGTCGTGCACCACGACGCATTCCATGGCCGACAGGCCGGAGGTGACGTGATGGGTATCGGGATCGGACTGGACGATATCCTCGCCCTGGACATAGAGGCCCTTGAACGAGCCATCGAGGGCAGCATCGAACATGTTGGGAATGCGCAGGCCCGGCTCGTTGCTTAAAGGAACGCCCCACAGCTTTTCGAAAATCTCCCGCGTCGCATCGTCCGAGACATGGCGATAGCCGGGGAATTCATGGGGGAAGGAGCCCATGTCGCAGGAGCCCTGGACATTGTTCTGCCCGCGCAATGGGTTCACGCCGACGCCGGCACGGCCGAGGTTGCCGGTCGCGAGCGCGAGATTGGCGATCGCCATCACCGTCGTCGTGCCCTGGCTGTGTTCGGTGACGCCAAGGCCGTAATAGATCGCGCCATTGCCGCCGGTGGCGAACAGGCGGGCGGCACCGCGCATCGCGGCGGCGGGAACGCCGGTCAGTGTCTCGACCGCTTCCGGGGCATGGCGGGGATCGGCGACAAAGGCGGCCCAATCCTCGAATTCCGACCAGTCGCAGAAATCGCGGACGAATTTCTCGTTCACCAGACCTTCGGTCACGATGACATGGGCAAGGGCGGTGACGACGGCGACATTGGTGCCCGGGCGCAGCGGCAGGTGATAGTCCGCCTTGATGTGCGGGCTTTTGACGAGGTCGGTACGGCGCGGATCGATCACGATCAGCCGCGCGCCCTGACGCAGGCGCTTCTTCAGGCGCGAGGCGAAGACCGGATGGCCGTCGGTCGGATTGGCGCCGATGACGATGACGACATCGGTCTCCTCGACGGAATCGAAATCCTGCGTGCCGGCCGAGGTGCCGAAGGCGGTCTTCAGGCCATAGCCGGTGGGGGAATGGCAGACCCTCGCGCAGGTATCGACATTATTGTTGCCGAAGCCCGCCCGGATCATCTTCTGGACGAGATAGGTTTCCTCGTTGGTGCAGCGCGACGAGGTGATGCCGCCGATCGCATCCTTGCCATATTGGCCCTGGATGCGGCCGAATTCGGCGGCGACATGGGCGAAGGCCTCGTCCCAGGTCACTTCCTGCCAGGGGGCCGAGATATGGGCCCGGATCATCGGCTTCAGGATGCGGTCCTTGTGGGTGGCGTAACCCCAGGCGAAACGTCCCTTCACGCAGGAATGGCCCCGGTTCGCCTTGCCGTCCTTCCAGGGCACCATGCGCACCAGTTCGTCGCCGCGCATCTCGGCCTTGAAGGAGCAGCCGACACCGCAATAGGCGCAGGTCGTCACCACCGAATGTTCCGGCTGGCCGATCTCGACGACCGATTTCTCGATCAGGGTCGCGGTCGGGCAGGCCTGCACGCAGGCGCCGCAGGAGACGCATTCGGAGGAGAGGAAGTCTTCATGGGCGCCGGGGGAGACGCGGCTGTCGAAGCCCCGTCCCTCGATGGTCAGGGCGAAGGTGCCTTGCGTTTCCTCGCAGGCGCGGACACAGCGCGAGCAGACGATGCATTTCGACGGATCATAGTCGAAATAGGGGTTCGACTGGTCCTTCTCGAGTTTGGTGTGGCTCTCGCCCTCGTAACCGTAACGGACCTCGCGGAGGCCAACGGCACCGGCCATGTCCTGCAATTCGCAATCGCCATTGGCGCCGCAGGTCAGGCAGTCCAGCGGATGGTCGGAGATGTAAAGCTCCATCACGCCCTTGCGCAGGCGTTTCAGCCGCTCGGTCTGGGTGCGGACCACCATGCCCTCGGCGACCGGCGTCGTGCAGGAGGCGGGCGTGCCGGCGCGGCCCTCGACCTCGACGAGGCACAGACGGCACGAGCCGAAAGCCTTCACGCTGTCGGTGGCGCAGAGCTTGGGCACGCTGGTGCCCATCTCGGCCGCCGCCCGCATGATCGAGGTGCCGGCGGGCACCGAAACCGTGTTGCCGTCGATGGTCAGGCTGACCGTCACGGCGGATTTCACCGCCGGGGTGCCGAAATCATGGTCTTCGACGAGGGACATGGGCCGTCTCCTATTCCGCCGCCTGCGCGCGGGGCGCCTTGGCGAAATCGTCAGGAAAATGGTGAAGCGCGCTCAGGACCGGATAGGGCGTGAAGCCGCCGAGGGCGCAGAGCGAGCCGAATTTCATCGTCTCGCACAGATCCTCGACCAGGGTGATATTGGCGGCGACATCGCGCCCGGCGATGATCTTGTCGATGGTTTCGACCCCCCTTGTGGAGCCGATGCGGCAGGGGGTGCATTTGCCGCAGGATTCGATGGCGCAGAAGTCCATGGCGAAACGCGCCTGTTTCGCCATGTCGACGCTGTCGTCGAAGACGACGATGCCGCCGTGGCCGATGAGGCCGCCCGCATGTGCGAAGGCTTCGTAGTCGAAAGGCGTGTCGAACAGGGCGGGCGGGAAATAGGCGCCGAGCGGGCCGCCGACCTGCACCGCCTTCACCGGCTTGCCCGATGCCGTGCCGCCGCCGACCTCGTTCACCAATTCGCCAAGCGTAATGCCGAAGCCGATCTCGAACAGGCCGCCATGGGCGATATTCCCGGCGAGCTGAATGGGCATCGTGCCGCGCGAGCGGCCGAATCCGACATTGGCGTAAGTCTCCGCCCCCTTGTCGAGGATGAAGGGCACGGCGGTCAGCGACAGGATGTTGTTGATCACCGTCGGGTAGCCGAACAGGCCTTCATGGGCGGGCAGGGGCGGCTTGGCCCGGACCTGGCCGCGCTTGCCCTCGATGCTCTCGAGGAGTGCGGTTTCCTCGCCGCAGACATAGGCCCCGGCACCCGCCCTGATTTCCATGTCGAAGGCCCGGCCCGAGCCCATGACGGAGGCGCCGAGGTAGCCGGCATCGCGCGCGAGGCCGATCGCCGCCTGCATGATGGCGATGGCGTGCGGATATTCGGAGCGCGTATAGATGTAACCATGCTCGGCCCCGACCGCGAGGCCGGCGATGGCCATGCCCTCGATCAGGTGGAACGGGTCGCCTTCCATCAGCATCCGGTCGGCGAAAGTGCCGCTGTCGCCCTCGTCGGCATTGGCGACGATGTATTTCTTCGCGCCCGGCGCGTCGAGCACGGTCTTCCACTTGATGCCGGTCGGAAAGCCGGCGCCGCCCCGGCCGCGCAGGCCCGATTTCGTCACCTCGGCGACGATCGCGGCGGGTTCCATGGCGATAGCCCTGGCGAGGCCCTTCCAGCCGTCCATGGCGGCGTAATCCGCCAGCGACAGGGGCGCGATCACGCCGCAGCGCGCGAAGGTGAAACGGGTCTGCGCCTTCAGGAAGGGCAGATCCTCGGTCGGGCCGAGGCCGCCGCGCCCTTCCGCCATACCGGCATCGAACAGGGCGGGCACATCCTCGGGCGCGACCGGGCCATAGGCGATGCGGCCGGCGGGGGTCGCCACCTCGACCAGCGGCTCCAGCCAGAACAGCCCGCGCGAGCCGTTGCGGATGACGCGGGCGGCGATGCCGCGCCTGCCGGCCTCGAGGCGGATCGCCTCCACCACCTCGTCGGCGCCGACGGAAAGCGCGGCCGCATCCTGCGGGACGTAGAAGGTGACGGTCATCGCTCGATCCCCGCGAGGAGTTTTTCCACCCGCGCTTCGGTCAGGCGGCCGCACAGACGGTCGTCGATCAGGGCCGAAGGCGCGGTGGCGCACAGGCCGAGGCAATAGACATTCTCGAGGGTGACGCCGCCGTCCGCCGAGGTTGCCCCGAAATCGAGGCCAAGGCGCGCCGCGACCCGAGCGGCCACCGCCTCGCCGCCCATGGCCTGACAGGCCTCGGCCCGGCAGACCTTGACGACATGGCGCCCGGCCGGCGCTTCCCGGAAGTCGTGATAGAAGGTGACGACACCATGGATTTCGGCCCGCGAGCGGTTCTCGCTGTCGGCGATCATCTGGATCGCCTCCGCCGGGATATGGCCGAATTCCGCCTGGATCGCGTGCAGCGTCGGCAGGGTCGGCCCCGCCATATGGGCATGGGCGGCAATGATCTCCGCGAGGCGCGGGATATTGCTCATGTTCGCGTCCTTCCCGGACTGTTTCCCCGTCATGCCCAGATGTCCTGATGCTTATCGAAGCGATGAGCATCGAACGATCGGTGATCGTGATCAAGCGGTCAATCCGCGTGAATCGATAGAGAGCGTCTATTATTAAGCTCCCCGCTCTACCCACTTTCCCTTGCCGCCCCATCATGGCATCAAGCCCCGATGGGGACGAGGAGCCGGTCATGACCATCACCATCCATGGCATCAAGAACTGCGACACGATGAAGAAGGCCCGTGACTGGCTGGCGGCGGCCGGCATCGCGGTAGAATTCCACGATTACAAACTCGCGGGCATCGACCGGGCGCGGCTCGAGGCCTGGTGCGACGCGCTGGGCTGGGAAGTGCTGCTGAACCGGGCCGGGACCACTTTCCGCAAGCTGCCGGAGGCGGAGCGCGAGGGTCTGACGCGGGACAAGGCGATCGCCCTGATGCTGGCCCAGCCGTCCATGATCAAGCGCCCGGTGCTGGATCTAGGCGACCGGCTGATTGTCGGCTTCAAGCCGGCCCTCTACGCCGAGGCCTTCGGTCGCTAACGATCTTGACGATCGACAAGACATTGGCGATGCGGCCCGTTTGCATTCTAATGAGTCGGCATGGCATGAACATTCATGCGGATTGGAAGAGGGGGCACCATGCTCAATGAATTCAAAGCCTTCATCATGCGCGGCAATGTGCTCGACCTTGCCGTCGGCGTCATCATCGGCGCGTCCTTTGGCAAGATCGTCACCTCGCTGGTCGACGACATCATCATGCCGCCGATCGGCGTGATCGTCGGCGGCATAGATTTTTCCGGTCTCTACATCAATCTGTCGGGCGTGGAATATTCGTCGCTGGCGGCGGCGCGGGAGGCCAAGGCGGCGGTGATCGCCTATGGCTCCTTCATCAATGTGATGATCCAGTTCATGATCGTGTCCTTCGCCGTGTTCCTGCTGATCAAGGCGGTGAACCGGGTGGTGAAGCGGACGCCTGTGGCGACGGGCCCGACCCCGACCGAGAAACTGCTGACCGAGATCAGGGATACCCTGCAGTCCAAGTGATCAGATGTGCACGAGCGGGATCGTCGCCTTGAAGCTGTCCCGCTCGGCCATGCCGTGGAACCAGCGGCGCAGGGTGGGATAGAGGTCGAGCGCCTCGCTTCCCTCCGGCGTCTTGTCGGTCCAGTGGATGAGCGGGGCCAGGAACAGGTCAGCCAGGGTCAGCGTGTCGCCCGCGAGGTAGCGACTGCCGCACAGGATTTCGTCGATGACGCCCAGCTGCTCGCGCATCATCACCGCCTGTTCGGCGACCACGGCCTCATCGGCCTCGCGACCGTCAAGCGGGGCGACCAGCCGCTCGCCGACGACGCCGACGATCAGCGTGTCGTAGAGATAGTCCGAGGTCGCGCTGATCCACTGGTCCATGCGGGCGATCGCGAGACTGTCGGTCGGCTGCAGGGGCGTGCCCGCCAGTTCCCGGTCGAGATAGCGGGCGATCGCCAGCGATTCGTAAACCGTGACGCCGCGATAGCGCAGCACCGGCACCCGGGCGAAGGGATGGCGCACACCGTCGAGCACCCCGCCGGGGATCATCTCGAAGAAATCGTGCGGCTGGCCCTTCTCGGCGCAGACGAGGCGGGTGGCCCAGCAGAAGGTGCTGGTCGGAATGCCGAAGATCTGGGGCCGGTCGGACATGGGGGTCTCCGCTGCTGTCCCGGAGTATCTGGGGATCGATGGCAACCCTGAAAGGGATTACACCGAATCGGGAGCGAGATCGCGGGCATAGCGCTTCGCGTTCTCGACGTAATGCAGCGCCTGCATGGTCAGGATCTGCGCCTGGGTCTCGGTCAGCTGGCGCACCACCCGGCCCGGGCTGCCCATGACCAGGGAGCCGTCGGGAATTTCCTTGCCCTCGGGGATCAGGCTGTTGGCGCCGATGATGCAGTTGCGGCCGATCTTCGCCCGGTTGAGCACGACGGAATTGATGCCGATCAGCGTGTTGTCGCCGATGATGCAGCCGTGCAGCATGACCTTGTGGCCGACGGTGACATGCGAGCCGATGTCGAGCGGCACGCCGTCGTCCGTGTGCAGGACCGAGCCGTCCTGGATATTGGTGTTCTCGCCGATGACGATGGGATCGTTGTCGCCGCGGATGACGCAGTTGAACCAGATGCTGGCGTTCCGCTTCAGCACGACGGAGCCGATCACGGCCGCCCCCGGGGCGATCCACACGCCCTCTTCGCAAAAGACGCGCCGGTCGCCCAGACGATAGATCATGTGCAAAGCCCCCCAGTCACCAATGCCTGTCACCTTATGGGCGGGCAGCATGCCCCGGGAGCGGGGCCGGGCGCAATGGGACTTAAGGGGGCGGCCTCAGGCCCGGCGGCGGGCGCGCAGCCGGCTGATCGCGACGACGAGACTGGCCACCACGATGTGCCAGACGATGATCATCAGCGTGGCGTCGAGGTCGTGATAGAGGCTGAGGCCAGTCGCCGACAGGGCGGCGAGGCCGAGGGCGCCGATCACGATCGTGTCGACCGGACGGCTGGCCCCGGCGTGGCGCAGCATGTAGGCAAGGCCAAGACCGAGCGGCACGCTGGTGCCGATGATCGTGGCGAGACATTTCACGCTGTGACCGGCGACGAAGCCTTCCGGCCCATATTCGATCCAGTCGGTGAAGCAGCCATAGCCGACGGTCAGCAACCACAGCGCGGCGGCCGGCACGGGCAGCAGGCGCCAGGCGCGCGAGCGGTCGGGCAGGCTCAATTCGAAGGCGGCGATCACGGCGGTGATGCCGGTGGCGAGGCTGGCCAGCCATTGCAGGGTGAACTTGGTGTGGGCGAGTTCGCCGAAGAGGTACTTCAGCCCTTCGCCTTCCTCGCCGGCATGGACGACGGTGATCGCGGCGATCAAAGCCCCCGCGATCGCCAGCCAGAAGGCGGCGCGCAGCATGGGCGGGCGCAGCCGGCGCACCGGCTTCGCGCCCGAGACCAGGGCATCGATCAGTTGATCGGTCTGCGTCGTCACCTTTGTTCTCTCAACCTCTCGTCTCATCCTCGCCGGGCGAGCCGGTCAGGGCCACGCGCAGCGCCTTATAGGCCCGATGGGCCGCCACTTTCAGCGAGCCGACCGACATGCCGCTGAGGTCCGAAGCTTCCTTCAGCGACATATCCTTGAACTTCAGCAGCTCCACCGCCAGCCGCTGGCCCGGGGGCAGCGCGGCAACCGCGGCATGGAGCCGGCTGTGATCGGCCTCTTCCTCAGGGATATTCGCCGCGGCATTGGTAAAAGTTTCATCGTCCGGCGAGACGACGACTTCATGGCTGTCGCGGCGTCCCTTGCCGCGCAGGCGATCGACCACGCGGCGCCGCGCGATCGCCACCAGCCAGGGCAGGAAGGGCCGCGCCGGATCATAGGTGTGGCGCACCCGGTGGATGGTCAACAGGATTTCCTGCACCACGTCCTCGACATCATGCGACGAGCGCAGATAACGCCGGGCCTGCGCTCGCAAATAGGGAGTCACGGCCTGAAGCAGGGTCGCGTAGGCGCGCTTGTCGCCGTCCTGCGCCGCCGCCATCAGCCGGGCGAGTTCTTCGCCCTGATCACCGCCGTCCGCCATGCCCACCCTGTTCCGCGATATCGATGCCCGCGAGTCGAGACAGAACAATACAGCCAAACCATGGCATTTCGAGAACGGCGTAACTTTCTCGTCCCGCCGCCGAACCTCAAGTCGAGACGGCCGATCGACCGCCGCTCCCAGCTTTTGAGAACCACAGGAGAATTTCATGTCCATGATCGGGAAGACGGCTACCGCCTCTCTCTTCGCTGCCACCCTGATGGCCGCCAGCGGCCTCGTCTCGACCGGCGCCTTCGCCGCCGACAACGAGAAGTGCTTCGGCGTCGCCAGGGCGGGCCAGAACGACTGCCAGACCGCCTCTTCGTCCTGCGCCGGCACCTCCACGATCGACGGCCAGAAGGATGCCTGGCTCCTGGTTCCCGCCGGCACCTGCGCCAAGCTGAATGGCGGCTCTCTGACCTCGTCCAAGGGCTGATCCGATGATCGCGGGGCGCCATACCGGTATCGGGCTGCGCGCCCCGCATCTGGCCGATCTGGCGGCGCGGGCGGCTTCGCCTGCCTTCGTCGAGATCCACGCCGAGAATCACATGATCGAAGGGCCGGATTTCGCCCTTCTGCGCCAGCTGCGGCAAGACCTTCCGGTGTCGGTCCATGGCGTCGGCCTCTCCCTCGGTTCGGCCGGGGTGATCGACGAGCTTCACCTCGAGCGCTTCGCCCGGCTTGTCGCGCGGATCGAGCCGATGCTCGTCTCCGAACACCTCGCCTGGTCGGTCGCGGGCGGACATTATTGGAATGACCTGCTGCCGCTGCCGCGCAGCCACGAGGCGCTGGACATTGTCGCCGCCAATATCGGCCGGGTTCAGGACCGCCTGAAGCGCCCCCTCCTGATCGAGAATCCGTCGAGCTATGCCGCTTTCGCCACGTCCGAGATGGGGGAGGGCGATTTCCTCGCCGCCCTGGTCGCCCGGACCGGCTGCGGCCTGCTGCTCGATCTCAACAATGTCTTTGTCTCGGCCCGCAATCTCGGCTGCGATCCCGTCGCCGATCTCGCGAGGATGCCCCTGCATGCGGTCGGCGAAATCCATCTGGCCGGTCATTCCCGGGTCGAGCGCCCGGACGGCCCGGTGCTGATCGACGATCACGGCGGCCCGGTCTGCGACGAGGTGCTGGCGCTGCTCGCCCTGGTGCGGCCGCTGTGCCCCGCCACGCCGCTGCTGCTCGAATGGGACAGCCGCCTGCCGCCGCTGGCGGATCTGATGGCGGAAGCCGCGCGCATCGACGGCTTCGTCTCGTCCCTGCCGGTTGGGGAGGGGCTTCGCCATGCGGCTGGCTGAATTCCAGTCCCTTTTCGCCACGGGGCTGCGTCACGGCGCCATGCCGGATGAGCTGCGGGCCGAGGCCGGCCTCTTTGCCGAACGTCTTTCGATCCACGTCAATCATATGCGGATCAGCCTGCGCGAAGCCCTGGCCCTGCATTTTCCCGTGACCCTGCGCCTTGTCGGGGAAGCGGCCTTCGCCGGCCTCGCTGGCCGCTTCCTGGCGGCGGCACCGCCGGAAGATGCCCGTCTGGCCCTTTATGGCGCGCGCTTTCCCGGCTTTCTCGGCGCGGAGCCGGCGCTGGCGGAACATCCGGCGATCGCCGAGGTCGCGGGGTTCGAATGGGCGCGCCATCTCGCCTCGATCGCGCCCGCCTGTCCGCCCGTCGATCCGGCGACGCTGGACGGCGCGGCGCGGCTCCGATTGTCGCCCGGAGCCTCCGTCATCGTGGCCGCTCATGCCGTCGATCACATCTGGGAAATCAATCAGCCGGGCCGTGATGGCACGCCGGACCGGCCGGTCGCCATCCCCACGCGGCTGCTGCTGTGGCGCGACAAGGATGGATTTATCCGTGCCGCGTCACTTCCGCCCGCCGATGTCGCGTTTCTGTCGCGAATCCTTGCTGGCGCCGATCTCGACACCGCCCTGGCCGCCGCCCTCGAGGCCGGCGGGGATCTCGCCACTGTCCTGGCCCGGGCCCTGGGCCGGGGCGTGCTTTGCCTTACCGACACCGAATTCGAAGGGGAATTCCGATGACCAATTCCACCATGACCATGATCGCGGACCCGGCCGGCGGTATCGCCGGTCGCCTGTGCCGTCTCGCTGCCCTCGCCGAACCGGTCGGCCTCTTTGGGCTTCGCCTCGGCATCGGCCTCGTGTTCTGGAAAAGCGCCAGCACCCGTTTCGATGGCTTCGGCCTGTCCGATCAGGCGATCTTCCTGTTTCAGGAAGTCTACCGCGTGCCGCTGCTGCCGCCCGAGATCGCGGCCTATCTCGGGACCTTCGCCGAGGCGGGCGGGGCCTGGTTGCTGTTCCTCGGCCTGTTCACGCGGCTTGGCGCCCTCGCTCTTCTCGGCGTGACGGCGATGATCCAGTTCGTCGTGCCGCTGACCGGCGATGGCATCAATTTCAACCCGGGCGAGCTGTTTCTCTGGGGCGGCGCCCTGATTACCCTGCTGGCGCGGGGCGGCGGCGCGCTGTCCCTGGACGCGATCGTGGGAAAATTCCTGCATCGCGCTTGATCTGCTGCTATCGTGCCGGACATGAACTGGCGGGCGGACTAGAGGGATGGCACGGATCGGACGCGGTTTCGGGGCTTGCGGGGTGGTGCTGATTCTGGCGCTGTCCAACGTCGCCCATGCCGATGCGCCGGATGCCGCGACGGCAACCACGGCTGAATCCCCGCCGCCGCTCGAGACGCGAAGCATCGCGACTCGCCCGGCGCCGAAGTCGCCCAGGGATCTGTTGCTGCCCGGCGAGACGCTGCGAAGCCGCTGGGCCGATCCCGATCACCCGCAAGCGCCGGGCCGGGTCGTGGCGGCGCTGCCGTCAGCGCCGACC
>NZ_JBAQRT010000099.1:0-13328 GCF_049306435.1 Zavarzinia sp. | reverse complement strand
GGATCGCACAACCCGTCGCCCGCCGCCAGCGTGTCGGCGGCATGGGCGGCGGTGCGGTCACCGGCGCCGATGGCGGCGGCGATACCGCCCTGGGCGTGCAGGCTCGACCCGCCTTCGAGGGCTTCCGTCTTGGTGACCAGCACCACCTTGCGCGGGGCAAGGGCGAGGGCCGCCGACAGACCGGCGAGGCCCGAACCGACGATGACGATTTCCGCTTCCAACCGGCGCATGACAGGCACTCCCGGACGTAACGACATTACTTGCGGCGACCGACCGCGATCATCCGCTCCACCGCGCGGCGGGCCTTCACGGCCACGGCGGGATCGACCTCCACGCGCGGCTCGAGGGTTTCGAGCGCGTGCAGGATCTTCGGCAGGGTGATCCGCTTCATGTGCGGGCACATGATGCAGGGCCGGACGAATTCGGTCGTCGGCGAGGCGGCGGCGATATTGTCCGACATCGAGCATTCGGTGATCATCAACACCCGCGCCGGCTTCTCGTCGCGGACATAGTCGATCATCTTGGCGGTCGAGCCGGCGAAATCGGCGGCGGCGATCACCTCCGGCGGGCATTCCGGATGGGCGATGACGACGAGATCGTCATAGGCCCGGCGGAAACGGCGGATCTCGTCGGGGGTGAAGCGCTCGTGCACCTCGCAATGCCCCTTCCAGGTGAGGATCTTCACCTTGGTCTGGGTCGCCACCCAATTGGCCAGATATTCGTCGGGCAGGCACAGCACGCGCTCCGCCCCCAGGCTTTCGACCACCTCGACCGCATTGCCCGAGGTGCAGCAGATATCGCTTTCCGCCTTCACCGCAGCCGAGGTGTTCACATAGGTGACCACCGGCGCGTCGGGATAGGCTTCGCGCAGCAGGCGGATATCCTCGGGGCGGATCGATTCCGCCAGCGAGCAGCCGGCCTCCATGTCGGGCATCAGGACGATCTTGTCCGGGTTCAGCAGCTTGGCGGTTTCCGCCATGAAGTGCACGCCGGCCATCACGATCACGTCGGCGTCGGTTTCCTCGGCCCGCTTGGCGAGGGCGAGGCTGTCGCCGACGATATCGGCGACGCCGTGGAAGATTTCCGGCGACATGTAGTTATGGGCGAGGATGACCGCGTTCCGCTGCTTCTTCAGGCGGTTGATCCGCTCGATGAAGGGGGCGTGGATGCGCCATTCGTCTTCCGGCAACACGCGCTCGACCTTGGCCCAGGTCGCGGCCGTCGCGGCCGCCACGTCGGGCGTGAAGGGAAGGGTGGCAGCCGGGGGGGCCTGCGGGATAACGGTCATGGGGCGATCCTCGACGGAGGGGTGCGCGTTTCCGAATTATAATGCTCAACTTGAGCATATCTTACATATGCTCATATCGAGCATAATCAAGCCTGTCAAGAAAATGTCGCGAATAGCCCTTCGTCCTTTCGGGCGGGGCGGGCGCCGACGGGGGCGAAGGCCCGGGGCACGCGGCCCCGGGCGGCAGGTCACTTCACGCTGAGGATATAATCGATCAGCGCCTCGGCCTCTTCGTTGGTGACGGGGCGGCGGGCGCCTTCCGGCGGCATGTTGGCGCTGCCCCAGTGATAGACTGCCGGGCGGTCGGTGCCGGTGTGGACGATGGGGACGAGCATCAGCTTCGCATTGGCGAGGCCGCCGAAGCGCCGTGCGATATCGCGGAACGAGGGGGCGGCGCTTTCGGTCTCGACGGCATGGCAGGCGAAGCAGCCCTTGGCCCTGGCGAGGTCCTCGCCGCCTTCGGCCCGGGCGGCGGCCGGGGCGAGGGAGAGCGACAGCCCCATCAAGGCGGCTGCGATCGGATATCTGGTGACGGCGGACATGATTGGCCCTCTTTATTCGTTATGGGTCCGGTGTCCGTCAGGCCTTGGCCTCGGACAACCCGAAAATCCTATCACCTCCTCACGCGATGCGTGTCGTCCGGATGGACGGTGCCGTTTTTGTTGTCGCCCACCCGTTCGCCCCATGCCCCTGAATTGCGCCGCAAGCCCGCGCAAGACCGAAGGCCTGATCGCCCGCCATGGTGCCTGGATCGGGACTGGAGGAAGGCGCCGACATGGCTGATCTCGGCATGAAGGACGGGCAGGCGGAGGACCCTTGTGTCGATTGGGACGCCGTTCGCGTCGCCATCGACGAGGCGGGCCATGCGGTCGTGCCGGCCGTCCTGTCGGCCGGGCAATGCGCGGTGCTGGCGGCGCTCTATGATCGGCCGGACGGTTTCCGTTCGACCGTGGTCATGGCGCGGCATGGCTTCGGCCGGGGCGAATATCGCTATTTCGCCTATCCGCTGCCTGGTCTCGTGGAGGACCTGCGCCGGTCGCTCTATCCCGGTCTCGCCGCGATCGCCAATATCTGGGGCCGGCGCCTCGGCCAGGATGGCGGCTGGCCGGCGGAACACGAGGGATTGCTCGCGCTGTGCCGCGATGCCGGGCAGTCGCGGCCGACGCCCTTGCTGCTGTCCTATAATGCTGGAGATTACAACTGCCTGCATCAGGACCTTTATGGTTCCATCCATTTTCCCTTGCAGGCGGCGATCCTGCTCGATGCGCCGGGCGTTGATTTCACCGGTGGCGAATTCACCCTGGTCGAGACGCGGCCCCGCCAGCAGTCGCGCTGCGAGATCGTGCCGCTCGGCCGGGGCGACATGGTGATCTTTCCGGTCCGGGAATTTCCGCGCGCCGGCAGCCGCGGCTGGTACCGCGCCCAGATGCGCCACGGTGTCTCGAAACTGCGTGGCGGCCGGCGACGGGTGCTCGGTCTCATCTTCCATGACGGGGCCTGAGGGGGGGGGTCAGCCGCCGATCTTGGGCAGGGGCAGGGGAATGCCGACGTCGTGCTTCTCCTGCATGACGTCGCGGCGGAAGCGGTAGGTTTCCGCCGGGCGCCCCCGGCCGGAGGCTTCGATCTGGCCGGTCGGCTCGACGAGGTCACCGGCGATCACGGTGCGGCGGAAATTCTGCTTGTGCAACTCGATGCCCGACAGGGCTTCGACCACCTTCTGCAGACGCAGCAAGGTGAATTCCGGCGGCAGCAGATCGAAGACCACCGGGCGATAGTCGATCTTGCCGCGCAAGCGGCCGAGCGCGGAGGCGAGGATGCGGCGGTTGTCGAGCGCCATCGGGCTGCCCAGCGCCTTGGCCGCGTCCCGTTGCTCGTCCGGCACCGTTGGGCTTTCGGTCCCGGCGACGGAGGCGGTGATCGCGGCATCGCGGATCGCTTCCTTCACCAGGCCGGCGGAATAAAGCAATTCATAGCGGTCGAGGCAGCGCAGCAGGTCGAAATGGCCGGTGCCGGCGACCGGGCCGAAGGCGATCGCCGTCCGCTCCATCCGGGTCCGCGCGGTCCGGGCATCGGGCGCGGCGTCGATCCAGCGGGTGAGCGCCGGGCGGATCACCTTGTCGATCAGGGCGGGGCGCCCCTCGCGCCAGTCTTCCCAGGGCAGGAAGAAATACCAGGATCGCCACTGCGCCTCGCCGGTGCCGGCCACCGGCGTTTCCTGGGTCAGGGCCAGATAGGCGACCGAGACGACGCGCGGCCCGCCGGTCAACTCGCGCGGATCGCGGTTCTGGTTGGCGAAAGTGTAAAGCTGCTCGACATAGCGCATGGCGATGCCGGTCTGTTCGCTCACCCATTGCCGAAGGCCGAGTTCGAGGGTGCGGTGATGTTCCGGCTCGAAGGGACCGAAGGGCAGGGTCTCGGGCGTATCGAAGGCCAGCGGAATCAGGCCCTGCTGGGCCGGAGTCGCCAGATCATGGGTCATGCGCCGGGCGACGAGGACGCGCGGATCTTCCTCCGTCACCGCGACGATGACGGCGGTCAGGCCGATCTGGGCCGGCCGGTGGTTGTTCTCGCCGTCTTGCGCCATGGCATCCCCCCTGTCCCGACGCCGGATGGCCGCCGGCTCAGCCCGTGACGATCAGGGCGTGGCGTTTCTTGCCGGCCGAGAGCTTGACCGTACCCGTGGCGCCGAGCGAGGTCACCTTGGCGAATTCGTCGGTCACGGCGACATCGTCGAGGCGAACGCCATTGCCCTTGATCAGGCGGCGGGCTTCGCCGTTCGAGGCGGCCATGCCGGCCTTGACCAGCAATTCGTAGACAGTGATGCCGGCGGCGACCGAGGCGCTGTCGACCGCGACCTTGGGCAGCGTGTCGGCGGCGGCGCCTTCCTCGAAGGTCTTGCGCGCGGTCTCGGCCGCGGCTACGGCGGCGTCCTGGCCATGGGCGAGGCTGGTCGCCGCCGTCGCCAGGATCTTCTTGGCGTCGTTCAACTCGGCGCCCTGAAGCGTCTCGAGGCGGGCGATCTCCCCTTCCGGCAATTCGGTGAACAGGCGCAGGAAACGGCCGACGTCGGTATCTTCCGTGTTGCGCCAGAACTGCCAGTAGTCATAGGGGCTGCGGGCATCCTCGTTCAGCCAGACGGCGCCATTCGCCGTCTTGCCCATCTTGGCGCCCGACGCCGTGGTGATCAGCGGCGAGGTCAGGCCATAGAGCTGGAGATCGGCGGATTTCCGGCCCAGCTCGACGCCCTGGATGATGTTGCCCCATTGATCCGAGCCGCCCATCTGGAGGCGGACGCCGTAGGACTTCGCCAGTTCGACGAAGTCATAGGCCTGCAGGATCATGTAGTTGAATTCGAGGAACGACAGGTTCTGCTCGCGGTCGAGGCGGATCTTCACACTGTCCTGCGACAGCATCCGGTTGACCGAGAAATGCCGGCCGTAATCGCGCAGGAAGGCGATGTAGTTGAGGCCGGACAGCCAGTCGTCGTTGTTGACCATCACGGCATCGGTCGGCCCGTCGCCGAAGCTGAGGAACTTCGAGAATACCCGTTTGATGCCGGCGAGATTGGCGTCGATCCGCGCATCGTCGAGCAGCGGGCGCGACTCGTCACGGAACGAGGGATCGCCGATCCGCGTGGTGCCGCCGCCCATCAGGACGATGGGCTTGTGCCCCGCCTGCTGCAGCCGGCGCAGCATCATGATCTGGACGAGGGAGCCGACATGCAGCGAGGGCGCGGTGGCGTCGAAGCCGATATAGGCGGCAAAGGGTGCCTTTTCCGCGGCAAGGGCGTCGAGCCCTTCGAGGTCGGTGCACTGGTGGATGTAGCGGCGTTCCGTCAGAAGCCGCAGGAAATCGGATTTCACGCTCGTCATGGTGCGGGGGATGTAGCATGAAGGCGGGCGGCACGACAATCGGCAGCGGCCGTTGAATCGCCCGACGCGCGCGAAACGGCCACTGTTTATGGTCGTCATCCCGGCGCAGGCCGGGATCTCGCGACGACGAGGCGCCTTATCCTGTAAAAGGTCCCGGCCTGCGCCGGGACGACGATAGAGTGGACGCGATGATGAAGGCGCTCGGACTGATGAGCGGAACCTCCCTCGACGGCATCGATCTCGCGGTGATCGAGACCGATGGTTCGCGGGTGACTGCTTTCGGCCCGGCCCTGACCGTGCCCCATCTGCCGACGACCCGCGCCGCCTGCCGCGAAGCGAGCCGGCTGGCCGCGATCTGGGCGCGGGGCGATGCCGTGCCGGCCGCCATCGCCGAGGCCGAACAGCGCATCACCGAGGCCCACCGCCTCGCCATCCGGCATTTCCTGGAGACGACCGGGGAGACGGCGATCGAACTGATCGGCTTCCACGGCCAGACCATCCTGCATCGCCCGGCCGAGCGGCTGACCTGGCAGATCGGCGACGCGCAAGCACTCGCCGATGAATTCGGGCTTCCCGTGGTCGGCCAGATGCGTCTCGCCGATGTCGAGGCCGGCGGGCAGGGTGCGCCCCTCGTGCCGCTCTATCATCAGGCGCTGGCCCGGGGGGCGAGGGGGGCGGTCGCCATCCTCAACCTCGGCGGGGTCGGCAATGTCACCTGGATCCGGGGGGACGAGGAGCCGGTCGCCTTCGATACCGGCCCCGGCAATGCCCTGATCGACGACTGGGCCCTGCAACACACAGGCATTCCCGTGGACCGCGACGGCGCATTGGCGGCCCGGGGCCGGGTGCATGGCGATGTGCTGGCGGCGATGATGGACCACCCCTATTTCGACCTGCCGGCGCCGAAATCCATAGACCGGGACGATTTCACCCTGGGGGCCGTGCGCGGCCTGTGCGCCGCCGATGGCGCGGCGACGCTGACCGCCTTCACCGCCGAGACCATCGCGGCGGCGCGGGCGCGGTTTCCCTCGGCGGTCTCGCGTTTTCTGGTCACGGGCGGCGGGCGGCTGAATCCCACCCTGATGGCGATGCTGGAAAAGCGCCTCGGCGTACCGGTTTTGCCGGTCGAGGCCGAGGGCTGGCGCGGCGACAGTCTGGAGGCCGAGGCCTTCGCCTTCCTCGCGGTGCGCAGCCTGAAGGGGCTGCCGCTCAGCGTGCCGGGGACGACGGGGGTGCCCCGGCCACTGACCGGGGGTCAGCTGTTCCGGCCGAGCCGCATGTCGAGATAGGAGCCGACGCTGGTCTTCAGCTCTTCCATCTGGTCCTCGAAGAAGTGGCCGGCGCCCTTGATGGTCTCGTATTTCACCTTGATGCCGCGCTGGTTCGACAGGCGGGTGGCGAGTTTCGCGACCTCGGGTTCGGCGATCACCTGGTCTTCGGTGCCCTGGACGATCAGGCCGTCCGACGGGCAGGGGGCGAGGAAGGTGAAGTCATATTTGCTGGCGGGCGGCGCGACCGAGATGAAGCCATTGATTTCCGGCCGGCGCATCAGCAGCTGCATGCCGATCCAGGCGCCGAAGGAAAAGCCCGCGACCCAGCATTCCGCCGCGGAAGGGTTATAGCTCTGCATCCAGTCGAGCGCCGAGGCGGCATCGGACAATTCGCCCGCGCCATTGTCGAAGCTGCCCTGGCTGCGTCCGACACCGCGGAAATTGAAGCGCATCACCGAGAAGCCACGGTTCACGAACGTATGAAACAGGTTGTAGACAACCTTGTTGTTCATCGTGCCGCCGAACTGCGGATGCGGATGCAGGACGAGGGCGATGGGCATCCCCGTGCCGGCATGGTGATAGCGGCCTTCAAGTCGCCCGGCCGGGCCATTGAAAATGATCTCAGGCATTCCGGTCCCCTTGACATGATACCCGACCAATGGAGTCAACTGCTCGCGCTTCGTGCAGGCCAGACCCGCAGGGCATGGCCGCCTTGCCGTCGCATATACTTGACTGGATCAGTCGGACAACCTAAATCTGACCTCGGCGGTCGGGCATTTGCACACCCTTCGCCAAAATGCGTGGCGGGCCGGGTTTATACACGGCCGGCTTTCGCTGATGCAAGGAAACTCGACTCGCGGCGCCAAACTGGCGCGCGGATCCCAAGGAATGCCGAATGTTCGCGCGCCTGAAGGACGAAATCGACAGCTATATCGCCCGCGATCCGGCCGCCCGGTCGCGGGTCGAGGTGCTGATGTCGTATCCGAGTTTCCATGCGATCACGCTGCACCGGATTTCCCACTGGCTGTGGCTGCGGGACTGGCGTCTGACCTCGCGCTGGCTGTCCTATGTCGCCCGCCTGTTCACCGGCATCGAAATCCATCCCGGCGCCACCATCGGCAAGCGCCTGTTCATCGACCACGGCCTTGGCGTCGTGATCGGCGAGACGGCGGAAATCGGCGACGATGTCACGCTTTACCACGACGTGACCCTGGGCGGCCTGCTGCCCTCGGTGAATTCCCGGGCGCAGGTCGGCGTGAAGCGCCATCCCACCTTGCGCGATGGCGTCATCGTCGGCTCCGGTGCCCAGATCCTGGGACCGATCACGGTCGAGGCCGGTGCCCGTGTCGGCGCCAACGCGGTCGTCGTCAGCGATGTCGCTTCGGGCACCACGGTGGTCGGCATTCCGGCCAAGGCCGCCGGCACGCCCCGGCTGGTCGATCATGCGCCGGACTTCTGCGCCTATGGCGCGACCGCTGGCCGGATGCCCGATCCGACGGAAGAAGAGATCGAAAGCCTGGTTGCCCGGGTCCAGGCCCTGTCGGCCCGGGTCGCGGAGCTGGAAGCCAGGCTCGGCGGCACGGCCGAGGCGCGGGGGGAAGTGGTCGACGGACCGCGCCCCGCCAGCGCCGGCAACCATTGAGGAGGCGAGGCCGATGAAACTCTCCACCCGCGGGCGCTATGCCGTGATGGCCATGGTCGATCTCGCCGCCCATACCGAGGGCGGCAAGCCGGTCTCCCTCGCCGATATCGCCGAGCGTCAGGAAATCTCCCTGTCCTATCTCGAACAGCTGTTCGGCAAGCTGCGTCGCGGCGGCATCGTGAAGAGCGTGCGCGGCCCCGGCGGCGGCTATGTCCTCGGCCGGGCCGCGGCGGACACCCGGATCGCCGATATCGTCCTCGCGGTCGACGAGCCGATCACGGCGACGCGCTGCCAGCTCGGCACCTCGGTCGGCTGCCGGGGCAACCGCAGCCGCTGCGCCACCCACGACCTGTGGGAAGAGTTGAGCCACCAGATCCACCTTTATCTCTCCAGCGTTTCGCTCGCCGATGTCGTCGCGCGGCGCGTGCTGGGGATCCCGGGCACCGGCCGCGACGCGGTCGGGCGCGTGGCCTGAGGAGACGGGACATGACCAGCGTCGCGACCTATCTCGACCATAACGCCGGGGCGCCGATCCGCCCCGCGGCGGTCGAGGCCATGGTCGCGGCCCTCGCCATCGGCGGCAATCCGTCCTCGATTCACCGCGCCGGGCGCCTCGCCCGCCGGACGATCGAAGATGCGCGGGAGGCGGTCGCCGCCCTCTGCGGCGCCGAAAGCTCGGAAGTGATCTTCACCAGCGGCGGGACCGAGGCGAACAATCTCGCCCTTCTCGGCGCCGTTCGGGGCGGCCATGCCACGCGCCTGCTGGTTTCAGGGATCGAGCATGACTCGGTCCGGGCCGCGGCGAATGGCGCGGGCGTGCCGGTGACCGTGCTGCCGGTCGATCGTCACGGCGTGATCGACCTTTCCGCCCTCGATCGCCTGCTGGGCGAAGGGCAGGGGCCGGCGCTGGTCTCGGTCATGCTGGCCAACAACGAGACCGGTGTCCTGCAGCCGGTGGCCGAGGTCGCGCGGATCGCGCGGCGCCATGGCGCCCTGGTGCATACCGACGCGGTTCAGGCTTATGGCAAGACTTTGGTCGATCTCCCGGCCCTCGATGTCGACATGATGAGCCTGTCCGCCCACAAGATCGGCGGCCCGGCCGGGGTCGGCGCCCTGGTGAAGCGGGCGGGGATCGAACTCCTGCCTCTGTCCCTCGGCGGCGGCCAGGAATACGGCCGGCGGCCGGGAACCGAGAATCTGGCGGGGATCGCCGGTTTCGGCGCGGCGGCGCGGGCGGAGCGGCGCCAGGACCTCGGCCCCTTACGCGATCATCTGGAGCGCGAAATCCTGGCAACCGTGCCGGGCACGCGCGTCTTCGGCACCGGCGCGGCGCGCGTCGACAATACGAGCTGCATCGGGCTTGCCGGCGTCAAGGCCGAGACCCAGGTGATGGCGCTCGATCTCGCCGGGGTCTCGATCGGCGCGGGCGCCGCCTGTTCCTCGGGCAAGGTGCGGCCGAGCCCGGTGCTGATCGCCATGGGCGAGGACGAGGAGACGGCGCGATCCGCCATTCGCGTCAGTCTGGGTTGGAATTCGGAAGCGGGCGATGTCGAACGCTTCCTCGGTGCTTACATGGAGTTTGCGGGCCGGGCGCTGAAGGCGCGGGCCACGCGCGGTGAAAAGGAAACGCATCATGGCTGACGGGAACAGCGATCAGATCGGCGGCGAGGTCCGTCCGAACATCCAGTTGCCGATCTATCTGGATTACCAGGCGACGACGCCGCTCGACCCCCGGGTGCTCGACGCGATGATGCCCTATTTCACCGGCAAGTTCGGCAATCCCCACAGCCGCAGCCATTCCTATGGCTGGGACGCGGAAGAGGCGGTCGAGGCATCGCGCGAGCAGGTCGCCAAGCTGATCGGCGCCGACCCGCGCGAGATCATCTTCACCTCGGGCGCGACGGAATCGAACAACCTCGCGATCAAGGGCGTCGCCCTGTTCAACAAGGACCGCCGAAACGAGATCGTGACCGTGGTGACCGAGCATAAATGCGTGCTCGACACCTGCCGCCACCTCGAACAGGAAGGCTTCAAGGTCACCTATCTGACGGTGAAGACGAACGGCCTCATCGACCTCGACGAACTGCGCGCCGCCGTCAACGACAAGACCGTGCTGGTCTCGGTGATGGCCGTGAACAACGAGATCGGCGTCATCCAGCCGATCGCCGAGATCGCGAAGATCGCCCATGAGAAGGGCGCGCTGTTCCACACCGACGCGGCCCAGGCGGCGGGCAAGATCCCGCTCGACGTCAACGCCATGGGCATCGACCTGATGTCGATTTCCGGCCACAAGATCTATGGCCCCAAGGGGATCGGCGCGCTCTATGTCCGGCGCAAGCCGCGCGTTCGCCTGGTTGCCCAGATGAACGGCGGCGGGCAGGAGCGGGGCATGCGCTCCGGCACCCTGTCGCCCGCGCTTTGCGTTGGTATCGGCGAGGCCTGCCGCATCGCCCGCGAGGAGATGGCGGCCGAGGCGGTGCGCCTCGATGCCCTCGCGCATCGCTTCCACGACAAGGTGAAGGCGAAGCTGCCGGACGTCTTCCTGAACGGCGACGAGACCCAGCGCATCCCCGGCAACCTCAACCTGTCCTTCGCCTATGTCGAGGGCGAGAGCCTGATCATGGGCATCAAGGATCTGGCGGTTTCGTCCGGCTCCGCCTGCACCTCGGCCTCGCTCGAACCGTCCTATGTGCTGCGTGCCCTCGGCGTCGAGGAAGAGCTGGCGCATACCTCGATCCGCTTCGGCTTCGGGCGGTTCACGACGGAAGCCGAAATCGACTATGCCGCGGAGACGATCATCGCCCGCGTCTCCAAGCTGCGTGAAATGAGCCCGCTGTGGGAAATGGTCCAGGACGGCATCGACATCAAGTCGATCCAATGGGCCGACCACTGAGCGGCGCGATATCAAGGAGTTACAGCCATGGCCTATAGCGAAAAGCTCGTCGACCATTACGAGAATCCCCGCAACGTCGGCTCCTTCGACAAGGGCGACGACAGTGTCGGCACCGGCCTCGTCGGCGCGCCGGCCTGCGGCGACGTGATGAAGCTGCAGATCAAGGTCTCGCCCGAGGGCCTGATCGAGGACGCCAAGTTCAAGACCTTCGGTTGCGGCTCGGCCATCGCCTCGTCCAGCCTCGTCACCGAATGGGTGAAGGGCAAGAGCCTCGACGAAGCGGCGACCATCAAGAACACCGACATCGCCCAGCATCTGGCGCTGCCGCCGGTGAAGATTCATTGCTCGGTCCTGGCCGAAGATGCGATCAAGGCGGCGATTGCCGATTACAAGGCCAAGCACGGCCAGTCGTAAGGAGTAGGGATCATGGCGGCCCCCGCGCGTCAGATCATGGAACTGACCGATCCGGCAGCAGCCCGGGTGAAGGAATTGCTGAACAAGCGCGGCAAGCCTTCCGCGGGTGTGCGCATCGGTGTCCGTACCGCCGGCTGTTCGGGCATGCAGTACACGCTCGAATATGCCGACGAGAAGGGCAAATACGACGAGGTGGTCGAGGACAAGGGCGTGACCGTCCTGGTCGACCCCAAGGCGGTGATGTTCCTGATCGGCACCAAGATGGATTTCGAGACCGACAAGCTGAAGTCGGGTTTCGTCTTCATCAATCCGAACGAGAAGGCCCGCTGCGGCTGCGGCGAGTCCTTTCACGTTTGATGGGCATCGAGATCACGGCACCGGTCTCCTGCAATTCCTGCGGGGGACAGATCGAGGACGCCATCTGCGGCGGCTGCAAGAGCCTGCAGCCGCCCGGCCAGCTCGACCATTTCGCCCGCCTCGGCCTTGAGCGGGGTTTCGCCATTGATGGCCAGGCGCTGGAGCGGGCCTATTTCGCCGCCCAGCGCCGCTTCCATCCGGACCGTTTCGCCGGACGGGGCGCCAAGGAAAAGACCTTCTCCCTTCAGCACGCCACCCTGATCAACGAGGCTTACGAGACGCTGCGCGAGCCCCTGCCGCGCGCCCGTTACCTCCTCGAGATCGAAGGCCGGCCGCTGCCGGGCGAGGATGGCAAGACCATCGCCGACCCTGCGCTTCTCATGGAAGCGATGGAATGGCGAGAGGCGCTGGAAGAGACGGCGCCCGCCGATCTGCCCGCGCTGAAGGCGAAACTGGACGCCGAACTGGCCACGGTCGAGGGCGAACTGGCCCTTGCCTTCGCCGGCCATGATCTGGCCGGCGCGACGAACCAGGCCCTGCGCCTGTCCTATCTGTCAAAACTGGGGTCGGAGCTGCGCCGCAAGGCCGCCCCCCGGATCGCGGTGCCCTGATGCTTCTCGATATCTATGAACCGGGGGAAACCCCGCTGCCGCACGCCGGGGATTCGGACCGGGCGGCGGTGGGCATCGACCTCGGCACCACCAATTCACTGGTTGCCGTTTCGGTGAACGGGCGGCCGGAAATTCTGCGCGATGCGCTGGGCGACGGCATCGTGCCCTCGGTCGTCGCCTATCTCGAAGGCGATGACGAGCCGGTGGTGGGACGGGTCGCGACCCGCATTCTCGAGCGCGAGCCGGAGCTGGTGGTCGCCAGCGTGAAGCGCCTGATGGGCCGGGGCACCGGCGATGTCGCCAGTCTCGGCGGGCATCTGGCGCAGAAGATCCGGGACGACGGGCAGGGCGGCATGGTCCGTCTCGATGTCGGCGGCCGCATCGTCTCGCCGGTCGAGGTATCGGGCGAGATCCTGCGCACCCTGCGCCAGCGCGCCGAAATGGTGCTGGGTAAGACCGTCGACCAGGCGGTGATCACCGTTCCCGCCTATTTCGACGATGCCGCGCGCACCGCGACGCGGGATGCCGCGCGTCTCGCCGGGATCGAGGTGCTGCGCCTCGTGAACGAGCCGACGGCGGCCGCGCTCGCCTATGGTCTCGACCAGGCGGCGGAGGGTCTCTATGCCATCTACGATCTGGGCGGCGGAACTTTCGACGTCTCCCTGCTGAAGCTGGAAAAGGGCGTGTTCCAGGTCCTCGCCACCGGCGGTGACGCGGCGCTGGGCGGCGACGATTTCGACCGCGCCCTCGCGGAACATCTGATCGAGGAGCGGGGCGGCGGTATCGAGGCCGGCGACGTGAAACCCGTGCTCGCCGCCGCGCGAAGGGCCAAGGAAGCCCTGACCGACGCGGATGTGACGACGATCGACCTCGACATCAGCGGCCGCGCCACCCGCCACACGGTCACCCGCGCCACTTTCGACGCGCTGGTCGCGCCGCTGGTCGGCCGCACCATCGCCGCGGCGCGCGGCGTTCTGCAG
>NZ_JBAQRT010000098.1:0-8231 GCF_049306435.1 Zavarzinia sp. | reverse complement strand
GCCTTACGGCGCCTGATCACCCTGCACGGCCGCCAGGCGGCCGAGGACCGCGCCCTGCTGGCGGGCGACGCCGCGCTGGCGGCGCGGATATCCGCCCTCGATGTGCCCGAATTCCCGCTGAAGGGCGGCGATCTTCTGGCCCTTGGCCTCGCACCCGGCCCCGTGGTCAGCCGGATGATGAAGGATCTCCTCGACTGGTGGCTGGCGCAAGACCCGCCGCCCGGGCGCGAGGCCTGCCTCGGCGAGGCGAGGCGCCGGCTCGGCGTCTAGGTGGTCTGCACCCGGCGCAGGGGGGCCATGGTGGCGGGGGACGGCCCCCTTCGGTATGGTGGCGTTTCGGATTTCCACAGGGCGTGTCATGCATTTTTCTTCGAGGGTCGAGCGGCTGGGGGGCAAGGGCTCCACCGCCTGGGGCATTCATTTCCGTGGTGTCGAAGCCCAGCGCCGGGGCGAAGAGGTCATCCTGCTGTCGGTCGGCGATCCCGATTTCGACTCGGCCCCCAACATCAATGCCGCCCTGAAAGCCTCGCTCGACGCAGGGGATACCCATTACGGCGATATCCCGGGCGACCCCCGCTTGCGTGCCGCCATCGCCAGGTATCACACCCGCCTGACCGGGCAGGAGGTCGAGGCGGAAAACGTCGTCGTCATCGCCGGGGCGCAATCGGCCATGTTCGCGGCGGCCCAGGTCCTGCTCGGCCCCGGGGATGCGGTGATCGTGCCCTCGCCCCGCTATGTCACCTATGAAGCGCTGATCGGCGCCGCCGGCGGCACCATCGTCGATGTGCCGCTTTATCCCGAGCGGGGCTTCCACCTCGATCCGGCCGACCTCGAGAAGGCGGCGGCCCAGCCGGGCGTCCGGGGCCTGATGCTGACGACGCCGAACAATCCGACCGGCGCGGTCATGACCCGCGAGGAAATCGAGGCCGTGGCCGATGTCGCGAAGCGCCGCGACCTCTGGGTCCTGACCGACGAGGTCTATGCCAGCCTTGCCCACGAGCGGCCGCACATCAGCCCGGCCAGCCTGCCCGGCATGGCCGAGCGGGCGATCACCGTGTGCAGCCTGTCGAAATCCCATGCCATGACCGGCTTTCGCATCGGCTGGGCGGTCGGCCCCCGGGATTTCGTCGAGCATTACTGCCGGCTCGTCCTCTGCATGATCTATTCCTGCCCGCCCTTCATCCAGGCGGCGGCGCTCGAGGCGATCGAGGGCGACCAGACGGCGCAGAAACGCATGAAGGAAGCCTATCGCGCACGCGGCCGCCTCGTCTTCGAGCGGCTGGGGCAGAGCCCCCATCTGTCGTGCCACCGGCCCGAAGGCGGCATGTTCGTCATGGTCGACGTCCGCCGCACCGGCCTGTCCGCCGAGGCATTCGCCAACGGCCTCTTCGAGGAAGAGCGGGTGACGACCCTGGTCGGCGACGCCTTCGGCCCGGAAGCCGGCGGGCACCTCCGCCTCTCCATGACCTATGACCTGCCGGTCATGGAAGACGCCTGCAACCGCATCCTGCGCTTCGCCGACCGCCACGCGAAACGCTGACGCACCGTAACCACGGGGCCCTATCCGGCGCGACGAGTTCTTTTGTCATTCCGGTTTCCCCACCCCCCTGTCGTCACTCCGGCGAAGGCCGGAGTCTTGGGACGATAGAGGTGTCTCGACCGGCACAAGGTCCCGGCCTTCGCCGGGACGACGGGGTACTCTCCAAGATACCACAAGAATTACACGGGCGCGTAGTCGGCCCGGCAGTTCGGGGTTTCGTGGACGGTGACGCGGGTCAGCATCGCCTTTTCGTCGCTGCGCCTTGTGATGGCGGGGGCGAGGCGCTCGAACCAGTGGCGGGCGAGGCCTTCCGCCGTCGGCGGGAAGGGCACGACATAGAGCTTCTGGCCAAGGCGGCTATCGCTGGTCGCGGCGAAGCCTTGCGCGCGGACGGTGGCGGCCAGGGCGGCGTGCCATTCATCGCCATTCCGGCCCTCGGGCACGAAAAGCCCGAGCAGGGCGCGGTCGGCGAGATCGGCGATCAGCCCGTGGTCGCAGGGCGTGTCGATCAGCGTCATCATCTCGTCCTTCAGGAAGCCGAAGTCGAGCACCATGCCGGCCTGTTCGCCCTGATCCTGCAAGTCGCCGGCGACCGGCCGGCAGCTGGCCTCGATCACATAGCGGTGACCATGCAGGTGCCGGCATTTCGAGCCGTGGCTGGCGATACGGTGCCCGGCGTCGATGGCGATCTGCCGGGTGATGACGAAATCCATGAAGAATGCCTGTCCTGTTCAGCGCCCCGTGCGCCATTTCGTCCAGCCGGTGGCGCGTAAGTCGCAGGCGGGACATCGGCCGCAGCCCCGGCCCCAGGGATGTTCCACCTGCCGCTCGCCCTTGTAGCAACTGTGGGTTTCCGCCCGGACCAGCTCGACGAGGGCCGGGCCGCCCAGCTGTTCGGTCAGGGCCCAGGTCCGCGCCTTGTCGATCCACATCAGCGGCGTGTCGACGACGAAGCGCCGGTCCATACCGAGGTTCAGCGCGACCTGCAAGGCTTTCAGCGTATCGTCCCGGCAATCGGGGTAGCCGGAATAATCGGTCTCGCACATGCCGCCGACGAGATGGCGCAGGCCCCGACGCCAGGCGATGGTCGCGGCGAAGGTGAAGAACAGCAGGTTGCGCCCGGGCACGAAGGTATTGGGCAGACCATCGGCCTGCAGGCGGATCTCGTCGTCGCGGGTCAGGGCGGTTTCGCTGATCGCGCCGAGAATGCCGAGATCGAGCAGATGATCCTCGCCCAGGCGGTCCCGCCACCGCGGGAAATCCTCGGCAAGACGGCGGCGCACGGTCTGCCGGCACTCAAGCTCGATGCTGTGGCGCTGGCCGTAATCGAAGCCGATGGTCTCCACCGTCTCGAAACGGTCGAGCGCCCAGGCGAGGCAAACCGTCGAATCCTGACCGCCCGAAAACAGGACCAGGGCTTTTTCCGTCATGGGGCGATCTCCGGGGTTCAGGGAATGCCGATCAGCTTGTGGGTTTGCAGGCTGAGGCGCCAGCGCGGATGGCGCCGGCAATAGTCGGTGGCGGCGGCGATGTTGCGCGTCTGGTCGGGGCCGTCCATCGGTTGCAGGAAATAATGGCGGAAGGCATTGCCGCTGGCGGGTTTCAGAATCTCTTCCACCGCCTCCGGCATCAGGCCGTCCTGGGGGAAGACCAGCTTCAATTCGTCGCCCCGGCGCAGGGACCAGTTGGCGCCGGCCTTGGGGCTGACGCAGATCCAGTCGATGCCGGAAGGCGGCCGCGTGGTGCCGTTGGTTTCGACCGCGATCTCGAAACCGCGCCCGTGCATCGCCTCGATCAATTCCTCGTCGAGCTGCAACAGGGGCTCGCCCCCGGTGAAGACGACATAGCGATAGGCCCGTTCCTCGCCCCAGCAGGCTTCGATCGCCGTCGCCAGGGCTTCAGCGTCAGGGAACTTGCCGCCGCCGTCGCCATCGGTGCCGACGAAATCCGTGTCGCAGAAGCGGCAGGTCGCTTCCGCCCGGTCGGCTTCCCGCCCGGACCACAGATTGCAGCCGGCGAAGCGGCAGAACACGGCGGCGCGGCCGGCCTGCGCGCCTTCGCCCTGCAGGGTCGGAAACAGTTCCTTGACGGCATAGGGCATGGCGGCTCCGCGCGGGATCGAGGGCCAAGGGTTTAGCTGCTTGTCGCCTGCGTGCGCAAGGCTGGCCTGCCCACGCCCCCCTTTCCAAGCGGAAGGTCGGCGGTCATAGTGCCCGGCTCGATCGAGGAGAGGTTCGATGACGGCAGCGGCCGGATGGGTGAAGGGACAGACGGCGTTGCCCACGGGCAGCGGGCGCGGCGTCATGGCCGAAGCCCGGGCGCTGATCGCCCTCGGCCTGCCGCTGGCCCTCGGCCAGCTGGCGGGCGTCGCCATGCTGACGACCGACACCATCATGCTGGGCCGGGTCGGTCCGGGGGCGCTGGCCGCCGCCGCCCTCGGCTTTTCCGTCATCATCGTGCCGATGATGTTCCTGATCGGCCTCGCGCAAGGGGCCGTGCCCCTGATGGCCTATGCCGTCGGGGCGAAGCGCCATCACATGCGCGAGGTGCGCCGCATCGTCCGGCAGACCTTCTGGGCGACCGGTTTCGTCTGCCTGCCGGTGATCGCGCTTCTGTGGAACATCGGCATTCTCCTTCGCCTGATCGGTCAGGAAGAGACGCTGGCGGCGGAGACCGAGCGCTATGTCCGCGCCGTCTCGCCCATCCTGCTGACCGGCACCTGGTATGTCGTGCTGCGCAATTTCATGGCGACCTACGACCGGCCGCGCGCCGCCCTCGTCATCGCCATGCTGCAGGTGCCGGTGAACGGCATTTTCATCTATGCCCTGATCTTCGGCCATTTCGGCCTGCCGGCGCTGGGTGTCGTCGGTGCCGGCCTCGGCTCGGTCGCCTCGGGCCTGCTGGCGCTGATCGCGCTGGTCGTCTTCATCCTGCTGGATCGTCGCTTCCGGCGCTTTCGCCTGCTCGGCCGCTTCTGGCGGGCCGATGGTCAGAAGCTGATGGAGGTCGTTCGTCTCGGCACGCCGATCGGCCTCACCATCACCTTCGAGGTCCTGCTGTTCTCGGGCGCGGCGCAGCTGATGGGGCTGATCGGGCCGCTGGCGCTCGCCGCCCATCAGATCGCGATCCAGATCGCCTCGGTCACCTTCATGTTCGCGCTGGGCATCGGCCAGGCGGGGGCGATCCGTATCGGCATCGCCACCGGCAGCCGCGACGCCGCCGCCATCGGCCGCACCGGCTGGACGGCGCTGGTGCTCGGTTGCGGCTTCATGGGGGCGATGGCGCTCGTGATGCTGCTCTGGCGCGAGGATCTGGCCGGCCTGTTCCTGGCCGACCGGACCACGGCCGACAATGCGGCGGTTTTCGCCTATGCCAGCGGTTTCCTCGTCCTCGCCGCCCTGTTCCAGGTGGTCGACGCGGCGCAGGTGGTCGCCGTCAATCTGCTGCGCGGCTTGCAGGATGCGCGGGTGCCGATGATCTACGCCATGCTGTGCTACTGGGGGCTCGGCTTCACCCTGTCCTGGGCGCTGGCCTTTCCCTTCGGCCTGGGTGGCGACGGTATCTGGTGGGGCTTCGTCCTCGCCATCGGCTCCTTCGCGGTGCTGATGGTCCGGCGTTTCGCCAGCCGGCGCCGCATCCCCGCCTACCGCGACCTGATCGAGGTGGCGTGATGGCCAAGGTGCGGCTGGATCAGCTTCTGGTCGATCGCGGCCTGGTCGAGAGCCGGGCGAAGGCGCAGGCCGTCATCATGGCCGGCCTCGTCTTCACCGGCACCAGGCGCCTCGACAAGGCGGGTGACAAGGTGGCCGAGGATATTCCCCTCGACGTCAAGGGCCAGCCGCACCCCTGGGTCTCGCGCGGGGGGCTGAAGCTGGAAAAGGGCCTCGATACTTTCGCCATCGATCCCACGGGCTTCGTCGCCATCGACGTCGGCGCCTCCACCGGGGGCTTCACCGACGTGCTGCTGACGCGCGGGGCCGCCCATGTCTATGCCGTCGACGTCGGCCACGGCCAGCTGGCGTGGAAACTGCGGACCGACGAGCGCGTCACCGTGCTGGAGCGGACAAATGCCCGCAATCTGGATACGGAGATCATCCCGCAGCCGGCCGATATCGTCGTTTGCGACGCCAGTTTCATCGGTCTTGAGACCGTGCTGCCGGCGGCGCTCGAACTGACGAAGCCGGGGGCCTATCTCGTCGCGCTGATCAAGCCGCAGTTCGAGGTCGGCCGCGGCCGGGTCGGCAAGGGCGGCGTGGTGCGCGAACCCGAGCTGCACCAGGAGGTTTGCGACCGGATCGCTGCCTGGCTGGCGGGCCGGCCCGGCTGGCGCGTGCTCGGTATCACCGAAAGCCCGATCAAGGGGCCGGAGGGCAATGTGGAATTCCTGATCGGGGCGAAGCGCGATGCCTGAAATGATCGAAGCCCGGGTGATCCGCCTCGGCGCGCAAGGGGACGGCGTGATCGAGGGGCCGAAGGGCCCGCTCCATGTCCCCTTCGCCCTGCCGGGAGAACTGGTCCGGGTGACGCCCGAGGGCAAGTCGGCCGTTCTCGACGCGGTGATCGAGCCGTCGCCCGGCCGGGTTCAGCCCGTCTGCGCCGTCTTCGGGCGCTGCGGCGGCTGCCAGTTGCAGCATCTGGCGCCGGAGGCCATCGCCGCCTTCAAGCGCGAGGCCATTCGCACGGCGCTGGCCCATCGGGGCTTCGACGATGTCGAGATCCTGCCGACGAAATCCCTGCCCCCGGGCGAGAGGCGGCGGGTGAAATTCGCCGTGCTGCGCGTCGGCAAGCGGATATTCTTCGGCTTTCACGAGCGCCGCGCCCATCGCCTCGTCGATATCGAGACCTGCCCGGCGATCCTGCCCGGCCTGTCTCGGCTGATCGCGCCCTTGCGCGCGCTCGCCCATCGCCTGGCCTTCGAGGCTGCGACGGTGACCCTGCTGCCCGGCGGGACCGATCTCGCCCTCGACGGGGCCAAGATCCGTCTCGACCTCGCCGCGCGGGAAGCCCTGGCGGAATTCTCCAACACCCATGATGTCGCGCGGATCACGGTGGCGGGCGAAACCGTGCTGGAGCGGGGGGCACCGAATCTGTCCTTTGGCGGGACGCTGGTGGCGCCGCCGCCGGCCGGTTTCCTGCAGCCTTCGGCCGCGGGCGAAGCGGCTTTGGTCGAGGCCGTGCTGGCGCGGCTGGGCGAGGGGCATCGCCGGGCCATCGATCTCTTCGCCGGCTGCGGCACCTTCAGCCTGCCGCTGGCGAAACTGATGCCGGTCATCGCCTATGAGGGCGACGCGGCGGCGGTCGCCGCGCTTGGCCGGGGCTGGCGCCAGGGCCGGGGCCTGAAGCATGTCGAGGCGACGCGCCGCGATCTCTATCGCCGGCCGGTCGAGGCGGTGGAATTCGACGCGGGCGATGTCGTCGTGATCGATCCGCCGCGCGAAGGCGCCGAGGCGCAGGTGCGCACCCTGGCGGACAGTCCGGTGCGCCGGATCATTGCCGTCTCGTGCAGCCCGGCCAGTTTCGCCCGCGACGCCCGCATCCTGGCGGAGGCCGGTTTCCGGCTGGGGCCCGTGCTGCCGGTCGACCAGTTCGCCTGGTCGTCCCATGTCGAACTGGTCTCCCATTTCGAGCGATAGCACGCTGGCAATCCGCCCGATTTTCGACACTCTTGGCCCCGAGATTCGGCAAGGGGCTTGCCGAGCCTGACTGTCCTCGCGAAAGGTATCCGGTGGTCCTGCCTCTGCACGATGGTTTGCCGACCCGCAGGCGACCGCTGGTCAACAACACGATGATGATCCTCTGCGCCGGCATCTGGCTGGTGCAGCAGTCGCTCGGTCATGTCGAGCTGGATGCCCTGCGCTATGGTTTCGTGCCCTACTTCCTGTTCCACGGACTGCCGGCCGATTACGATATTGGCGCCGTGCCCTCGGCGGCCTCGCTGCTGTCCTATGCCTTCCTGCATGGCGACATCTGGCACCTCGGGGGCAATCTCCTGTTCCTCTGGATTTTCGGCAACAATGTCGAGGATGCGCTGGGCCATCTGCCCTATCTCGCCTTCTACCTGTTCTGCGCGGCGATGGCGGCGCTCGGCGAGGGGCTGGTCGATCCCTTGTCCAAGGCGCCGCTGATCGGCGCCTCAGGGGCGATTTCGGGCGTGCTCGGCGCTTATCTGATGCTGTATCCGCGCCAGCCGGTGGTCGTCCTCATCGGCTTCTTCCCGGTGCCGGTGCCGGCTTTCGTCGCCATCGGTTTCTGGTTCGTGTTCCAGCTGGTCGATGGCCTGTCGGGCGCGGCCAGCGCGGAACAGATCGCCTGGGTCGCCCATATCGGCGGCTTCCTGGTCGGCATCGCGTTGATCCGGCCCTTCCGCGACCGGCTGCGTCCCCGGCCCGGGCCATGGGGCTGAGAGCCGCCGGATCTCCAAAAGGTCTCCGGGCCGTCAGTTGCTGCCGTAGAGCCGGTCAGTCGGGGCCCAGCCGGCGCTGCCGCCGCTGTTGGCGACCAGTTGCCAGCCGGACTGGCTGTCGAGAATGACGAGGCGCTGGCGCCCGGCGGGCAGGCGGCCGATGACGGCGCATTGGTCGCGGCCGCAGCGGCGCAGCGCGATGCCGTCGCCATCCAGATTGACCACCCGCACCGGGGCATCCGCCCGCTCGGGGCTGCGCATGGCGTCGGGCAGGCGGGCCAGCTGGAC
>NZ_JBAQRT010000097.1:0-5641 GCF_049306435.1 Zavarzinia sp. | reverse complement strand
GGCGATCAGGATGCGGGCGCCCTGATCGCTGCTGCGCGCCCGGTCGGCCCGGCGCCGACGCCACCACGACAGGATGCCGGTTACCGTCAGGCCGAAGAGTACGGCGGCGCCAACGGCGTTGAGGAGGCCCGACCAGGCGCCGGCCCAGGTCCCCTCGTGCAATTCGCGGACGAGGCCGGGGCCGCCGGTCATCGGCACGACCTCGGTCGCCGTCGCGACATAGGTCGCGGGGGCGCTGGTGGTGATCAGCACCCGGCCCTGCCGGAAGGCGCGGGCAAGGCTTAGGCCCGAGAGGTCGATACTGTCCGCCGCGCGGGTCAGGGCGGCGACCGGTGTCGTCCGCCCGCCTGTCGTGGGCGGCAGGCTGGGGCCGCCGATGCCGAGGGTCATCAGGACACCGGTCAAGGGCAGCATCAGGACGAGGGGCAGGGCGAACCAGCCCGCCACCCGGTGCCAGCCCATCAGGCTGTTGGCGAAACGCGGCCAGGCCAGGAGGGGGCCGATGACGACGATGGCGAGCATGGCCCAGGCGGCGATCTCGACCACGATGCCGGCGCCGATCAGCAGATTGCGGTGCAGGTCCTCGACCGTCTGGAAGACATCGAAGGGCGGGGGCGCCTCGCGCAGCAGCTGGCCATCGCCGAGGGCATAGGTCTGCCACATCCCGTCCCGGACCAGGGTGACGGCGGTGCCGCCATCGGCCGGCATGACCATGGTGGCCTTGCCCTCGGGATCGACGGCGTTGATGACGCGGACGAGGGCGGCGCCGTCGAGCCTTGTGCTGTCGGTCGGCGTCAGGCTTTCGGTCACGGGGACGAAAGCGAGAATGCCGCCCGTCAGGGTGACGAGCAGCAGCACGGGCGCCAGCGCCAGTGCCAGCCAGCGGTGCAGCCAGACGAGACGCCGCTTGATGGTGGTGAAAGCCATGGAGAAGCCCTGCCCCTACGCAAAAGACGGCCGCAGCATCGCGCCGCCCGGCTGAGCCGAAGCTGAACCGGCCGTTCAGCCGCCGTTCAGCCGGCGGGGGCGATACTACCGCCATGCGAATCCTGATGGCACTTCTTCTCGCGTTTTGCCTGTCGCCGGGCGCGGCCCTGGCGGGCGATGATCACGAGCGCGCGCTCGAAGCCCTGCGCGAAGGGCGGATCCTGCCGGTCGAGGCGATCCTGGACGCGGCCAGAAAGGACTTCGGCGGCGATGTCCTCGATATCGAGCTGGAGGACGAGGACGAAGGTTTCGTCTATGAAATCAAGCTGATCGCCGACGATGGCCGGATCATGAAGCTGGACTATGATGCGGCGACCGGGCAATTGCTGCGCGTCCGTCAGCGTCATGGGGGATATCACTGAACATGCGCGTTCTCGTCGTGGAGGATACGCCCGCCCTCGGCGAGCAACTGGTGATGCGCCTGACCACCGAATCCTATGCCGTCGACCTCGCCCGTGACGGGGAGGAGGGGCGCTTCCTCGGCGAGACCGAACCCTATGACGCGGTCGTCCTCGATCTTGGCCTGCCGCGCATCGACGGCCTGTCGGTGCTGCGCCACTGGCGCGCCAAGGGTTTGAACATGCCGGTGCTGATCCTGACCGCGCGCGACGCCTGGCACGAGAAGGTGCAGGGTATCGACGCCGGGGCCGACGATTACCTGGCCAAGCCCTTCAACATGGAAGAACTGCTGGCGCGCCTGCGCGCCCTCATCCGCCGGGCCAAGGGCCATGCCTCGGCCGCGCTGACCTGCGGGCCGGTCACGCTCGACACCCGCAGCGGGCGGGTTTCGCTCGATGGCCAGCCGGTCGAACTCACCGCTTATGAATACAAGGTGCTGGATTATCTGATGCACCGGCAGGGTCAGGTGATCTCCCGCGCCGAATTGACCGAACATGTCTATGCCCAGGATTTCGACCGGGATTCCAACACGATCGAAGTCTTCGTCGGCCGGCTGCGGCGCAAGCTCGGCAATGGCCTGATTGCCACCGTGCGCGGCCTCGGCTACCGGCTCGAGGCGCCGTGAGGGCGCCGCGCTCGCTTCGCTTTCGCCTGCTGGCCGGGGCGGCGCTGTGGATCGCGCTGGCGCTGGCGGCGGCGGGCGTCGGCCTTTCGGCGCTGTTCCGCGATCATGTGATCGCCCGCTTCGACACGGAACTGGACCATCACCTCGACCAACTCGCCGCCAATATCGATATTGGCGTTGACGGCAAGCCGGTGTTGCCCCAGTCGCTCAGCGATCCCCGTTTCCAGCGCCCGCTGTCCGGGTTGTACTGGCAGGTGCAGGCGGGGGATGCCGTGCTGCGCTCCCGCTCGCTGTGGGATGTCGTCCTCGATCTGCCGCCCGATCCCGACCGCTCGCCCCACCGCCATGACGTGAAGGGGCCGGGGGGGCAGAGCCTCGTCGTGATCGAGCGCAGCGTGACCCTGGCCGATACAGGGGCGAACTTGCGCCTCGCCGTCGCCGCCGACAGGTCGGAACTGGCCACGGTCATGCGCGCCTTCAATGTAACGCTTGCCGGCTCCCTCGGCCTGCTGGCGGTGGCGCTGATCCTCGCCGCCGTCATTCAGGTGCAGGTCGGTCTGTTTCCCCTGGTCCGTTTGCGCCGGGGCCTTGCCGAGGTTCGCGCCGGCCGGACGGAGCGGCTGGGCGGCACCTTGCCATCGGAAGTGCAGCCGCTGGTCGACGACCTCAACGCGCTGCTGGGCCATGCCTCGGACGTGGTCGCGCGCTCGCGGCTCGAGGCCGGCAATCTCGCCCATGCCCTGAAGACCAATCTCGCCATTCTCGCCAATGAGGCGGCGGCGCTGGACGAGGTCGCGGCGCGCCCGATCAATCGCCAGATCGACCTGATCCGCCGCAACATCGACCATCACATGGCGCGGGCGCGGGCCGCCGCCACCAAGGGCGTTCCCGGCAGCAGCACGGTGATCGGAGGCGCCGTCGCCGCCATCGTCCGGGTGATGCGCCGGCTCTACGACGAGCGCGGCCTTGATATCGAGGACCGGGTGCCGCCCGGTCTCGTCTTCGCCGGGGATCGTCAGGATTTCGACGAGATCCTGGGCAATCTCGTCGACAATGCCTGCAAATGGGCAAGCCGGCGGGTCGAGATCACCGCCGGCGCAAACGGCGGCATGATCTGGCTTGCCGTCGATGACGACGGCCCGGGCCTTGCCGATGCCGAGAGGGATGCGGTGCTCGCCCCCGGCGTTCGCCTCGACGAGAGCGTGCCGGGCAGCGGTCTTGGCCTTGCCATGGTGCGCGAATTCGCCGGCCTCTACGGCGGCCGGCTCGATCTCGATCGCTCGCCCCTCGGCGGCTTGCGGGCCCTTGTGGAACTGCCCACGATCCCCTGACTCAGTCATCCTCGTAGTAGCCGTTTTCCGCGCCCTGGTGGCAGGCGGCGCAATTGATCTTGCTGCGCACCTCCGGCCGGGCGAAACGGCCGGGCGAGAAATCATGCTCGTGGCGCCACCAGCGCTGTTCGGTGATGCGCAGCAGCGACGGATCGCCCCGCCCGGCGCCCGCGACCAGATAATGCTCGATCGAGGCGGCGGTGGCGGGCGGAAGGCTGGCATCCTCGCCGAAGTGATCGGACAGGTTGCCCATGATCGCCCGCCAGCTGCCGGCGGGCAGCAGGGCGGGCTGGAAGGCCATGTGACACTCCCCGCATTCCTTCAGGGTTTCGGCATGGCGCACCGGCGGCACCCATTCGCCTTCGTCGGCGAAGGCGGGCGCCAGGGCGAGCAGGGTCAGCGGCAGGGCGAGGCAGAGAAAGTGACGACGAAGAGCCATGATCATTGTCCCGCGAGATAGGTGATGAAATCGCCCTTTTCGAGCGGGCTGCAGTCGCGGCCCAGCACGGCGGGGCAGTCGCGGCCGAAGCGCTTCTCGACCTCGGCCTGTGACGTGAAGCGATCCGGGGTCACCGATACGGCCATGGGCGGGATGTCCCGCCCGGTGCGGTAGTGATGGCCGGTGGCGCGGGGATCGGGCGTGTGGCAGGTGGCGCAGGCCGGCGTCTCCGGCTTGCCGCCCGCGTGGGGGCCGAGGAAAAGGGCGCGTCCCCGCTCCGCCGAGAAGCCGGCGAAGCCGGGACCCACGGCGGCGGCGTAACCATCGAGGATGTCCTTGCGGGCGGAGTCACCGCCGGCGGCCAGGGCGGGCGCCGACAGGCTGATCAGGAACAGGATCAGGAGGGGGGAAGTCTTCTTCACGGCAGGACCTCTCGGGTACGGGGCGCGGGGGCGACGCGCTTCAGGCCGGCGAGACCGAAGGCGAGGGCGATGTGGACGAAGGCGAGCATCAGGGCGAAGTCGCCCAGGGCTTCGTGCAGGTCCTCGACCGGCTGAACCCAGTCGGCGACGGCCCCGGTGAGGGCGGCGCCGGCCGTGCCGATCAGCATGGCGACGGCGATGAAGCCGAGCAGCGGGCTGCGCGCCCTGAAGGCGGCGCCATCGAGCCGCAGCAGTCGCGCCAGCCAGCCGCCGAGCGCGGATATCGAGGGACGGGGCAGGCGCAGGGGGCTGTTCTTCGGCGCCGCCAGCGCCATGACGAGGCGGGCGGCGAGGGCGGCCAGCACGGTGTAACCGGCGAAGACATGGATGCCATAGCTGTCCTCCCCGCCCGAGAGATAGGCGACGAGGAACGAGCCGCTCATCACGGCGTGGAAGCCGAGCAGCAGGCGCATTTCGATCGGTTTCGGCTTCCGCCGGGGGGCGTCAGTCGCGGTCATGATCGCGCGCCCCCGCGACGACATCGGCCAGCGACGCCGGTCCATAGCGCAGGGCCTGATAGGTCGCCCCGGCGAAGACGACGAGGCTCGCGACCAGCAAGCCTTCGATGATCATCCGTTTCAGCATCGTCTGCCTCCTCAAGTGTTGGAGGCAGTATCGCGGGGCGGGACTGAGCCTTTCCTGAACCGGGTGTTCAGCCGGCGTTCAGGTCACGACCTCGATTTCGGGAATGCCGCCGATCTCGAGCCGGATACGGCCGCGCTCGGGGCGCAGCAGGCGCAAGGGCGCCGCGTGGTCATCGAGCCGGCGACGCAGCAGGATCAGGCGGGTTTCCAGATTGTCCTTCACCTCGGGCAGACGCAGGCGGGGATCGACGCGCAGTTCCCGATTGGTGAAATCGCTCCGGCCCTCGTCGAGATGAAGGCGCAGGAAATGATGCAGCAGCCGGCCGGAAATGCCCCGGATCAGGTAGTCCTCCCCGATGAAGATACTGTCGTCATAGGGGAAGTACCGGATGCGGATGCGGGGGCCGGCGATCCGATCCGGCGCCGGCTTCGCCGCCGGTTCGTCCTCGGTCGCCATGTCGTGGAGGGCCAGCGCCGCGCCCAGCTGGCCGGCGACGAGGGCGAGGGCGTCCTCGTCCTCCCGCGCGAAGGCGAAACGGGTCTGGGCTTCGGCCATCAGGACACCGGTCAGCTCGCCCCGGCTGATCATGGGGACGGCCATCTGGCTCAAGGGCTCGGCGAGGCCGGGATAGGGGATGGCGCGGGGCACCGGCGTTTCTATCCGGGCCGCCTCGGCATAGCGCCGGCCCCGGCTCATGTCGGCGAGGCGAAGCGGGCGCAGGGTGGCGGCGACGGTGCCGGCGACACCCTCGCCCAGCCCGACCTCCGCCCCCGTGCCCGGGACATCGTAACCC
>NZ_JBAQRT010000096.1:0-12802 GCF_049306435.1 Zavarzinia sp. | reverse complement strand
CCCGATGGCCATGCGCATCCGCCCGCAGAGGCCCGGCAAGCGCTGATGCCGCTGAGCCGGGGCGCGTTTCGCCCATGGCCGCCCTGCGCGGACGAGATTGCAATATTCGGGCGTAGTCCTTACCTTGCGGCGAGATTTTCGACCCCAGGGGCCCATTTTCATGTCTGATACGTTCGACGCCATCGCCGACATCATCGCCGAGACCTGCAACATCGAGCGCGACACCATCACGCCGGAGAGCCATTCGATCGACGACCTCGGCATCGACAGCCTCGATTTCCTCGACGTCACCTTCGCCATCGACAAGAAATTCGGCATCAAGATGCCGGTCGAGGCCTGGATGAAGGAAGTGAACGAGGGCCGCGCCTCGACCGAGGATTATTTCATCATGGCCAATCTCGCCGCCAAGATCGACGAGCTGCGCGCCGCCAAGGCCTGATCGGCCAACCGGCCATGCGGCTCGAATATTTCCAGCTCGTCGACCGCATCGAGACGATGGACGCCCAGGGCGGCACCATCGTCTGCCGGGCGACGATCCCGACCGAATCGACGGTCTTCGAGGGGCATTTCCCCGGCCATCCCCTGATGCCGGGCGTCTTGCTCCTCGAATGCATGGCGCAGACGGGCGGTCACATGATCCTCGCGCGCAACAATTACGACAAGATGGCCTTCCTCGCCCAGGCCGACCGGGCGAAATTCCGCAGCTTCATCGTGCCGGGCGACGTGCTCGACGTGCACAGCAAGCTGACCCACGAGGGTTCGGGCTATGCGGTCTGCGAGGCCCGCATCCTGAAAGACGGCAAGACGGTCGCCGACGCGGAAATCCGCTATCGCGTCCTGCCCTTCCCCTCCCCGGAACTCCGGGAAAAAATGCTGGAGTTCGTGCGCTCCGTCGGCCACACCGGCGTCGCCTGAGCCGAGATTCGTTAAGGTTAGGACCATCATGACGCGCGAGGTTTGGATCACCGGCCAGGGGCTTCTGTCGCCGCTGGGCCAGGATCTGGAAACCACCTGGGCGGGCCTGCACGACCCGGCGGCCATCGCCGCCGCCGCCGATACCGGCTTCCTGCCCCCCTTCACCATCTTCCCGGCGAGCCTGCCGCCGCTCGACAAATTCGTGCCGAAGCGCGGTGATCAGCGCGCCATGGGGCCGCTGATGCTGTCGGGCTGCGTCGCCGCCGCCATGGCCATGGAGCAGGCGGGGCTTGCGGGCGCCGCGCCCGAGGTCCTGAAGCAGATCAACCTGATGGTCGGCGTCGGTGGCGGCGAGCGCGACGAGAAGGTCGACGAGACCATTCTCGCCGCCCTGAACGGGCGGGACGACGGCAACCTGCTGGCCGAACAGCTGCAGACCGAACTGCGCCCGACCCTGTTCCTGGCGCAGCTGCCCAATCTCTTCGCCGGCAATATCTCAATCGTGCTCGGCGTTTCCGGCTCCAGCCGCACCTTCATGGGCGAGGAAGCTGCGGGCGTCGATGCCGTCCGCGTCGCTTTCGAGCGGATCCAGGGCGGCCAGGCCGATCTTTTCCTGGTCGGCAGCGCCTTCAATGCCTCGCGCCAGGATATTCCGCTGCTCTATCAGGCCGGCGGCTATCTGCTGGAAGATCCGAAGCGCCCGTTCTGGCAGCGCCCGAAGGCGGGCATGTGCCTTGGCTCCGCCGGCGCCTTCCTCGTCATCGAATCGCGCGAAAGCGCCGAGGCCCGGGGCGCGAAGCCGCTCGCCCGGCTGAAAGCCGTGGTGAACGACCGCTGCCGCCGCGATCCCGGCCAGGCCACCGCCAATGCCGCCCGCGAATGGGCGCAGGTCGCGCCGAAGCCGGGCTGCGCCGTCCTGTCGGCGGCGACCGGCGTCGGCCCGGTGACCGCCGAGGAACATGATTTCCTGCTGGCCAAGGTCAACGGCCCGGACCAGGTCCAGGTCCGTGCGACCGCGGCCGCGCTCGGCCATTCGATGGAATGCGCCTTCGTCACCAACCTCGTGCTCGCCATCAAGGCGGCGCAGACGGGCAAGCTGTTCCCGGCCCTGACCGATGATCCGGTCGAGGCGGCACCGGCGCGGGATTTCGACCAGGTGCTCGTCTCCACCTGGGGCCACCGCCGCGGCGAGGGGCTTGCCCTCGTCGAGCGCATCTGAGCGGAAGGACAGGATCATGGCTTCTCGCGCCGTCGCGGTCACCGGTATCGGCATCGTCACCTCCCTCGGCCAGGGCGCCGAGGAGAACTGGCGCAAGCTGGTCGCCGGCGAATCCGGTATCCACCGCATCACCCGCTTCCCGACCGACAATCTGCGCACCACGATCGGCGGCTCGGTCGATTTCCTGCTGGAACAGCCCTTCTCGGCGACCCAGTTGTCCTTCGCCCTCGCCCGGACGGCGGCGGCGGAAGCGATCGCCCAGGCCGGCATCGGCACGCCCGGCGATTTCCCCGGCGACCTGTTCCTGGCCTCGCCCCCGGTCGAGCATGAATGGCCGCAGCGCGTCCGCCTCGACCGCCAGGCCCCGGGCCAGCCCCATACCTATGCCGGCATGATGGGGGCCGCCGCCCAGGCCGGCGAAGACCTCTATGTCGACTTTCTGAACGGCACCATCGCCGACAAGCTGGCCGACGAATTCGGCACCAAGGGCAGCCCGATCACCCTGACCACCGCCTGCGCCTCGGGCGCGACGGCGATCCAGCTCGGCGTCGAGGCGATCCGCCGGGGCCAGACCAAGGCCGCCCTTGCCATCGGCACCGATGGCTCCATCCAGATGGAAGCCCTGATCCGTTTCACGCTTCTCTCGGCGCTCTCGACCAACAACGAGGACCCGACCAAGGCCGCCCGTCCCTTCGGCAAGGGCCGCGACGGCTTCGTCATGGCGGAAGGCGCCGGTGCCCTGGTGCTCGAGGACGCGGAAGCGGCCAGGGCGCGCGGCGCCACCATCCTCGGCTACATCAGGGGCGTGGGCGAGGCGGCGGATACCTTCCACCGCACCCGGTCGAACCCCAGCGGCGAGGCGATCATCCGCGCCATCAACAACGCGCTGGGCGATGCCGGCATCACCCCCGGCGATGTCGATTACATCAACGCCCATGGCACCTCGACGCCCGAGAACGACAAGATGGAAGCCTTCGGCATCCAGGCGGTGTTCGGCGACAAGGCGGGCGACGTGCCGGTCTCGTCCAACAAGTCGATGATCGGCCATGCCCTGACCGCGGCCGGCGCCGTCGAGGCGGTGATCTCGATCCTGACCCTGCAGCATCAGGTGCTGCCGCCGACGATCAATCACGACGGCCCGCAGGACATTCCGCTCGATTTCGTGCCGAACGAGGCGCGGCCGGCCCATGTCGATCTGATTCTGTCCAATTCCTTCGGCTTCGGCGGGCAGAACGTCTGCCTCGTCATCGGGCGCAACCCGGACTGATGGCCGACGCGGTCCTCGTCACCGGCGGCACCGGGGGTATCGGCGGCGCCATCGTGCGGCGCCTCGCCGCCGATGGCTGCAAGGTGGTTTTCACCTGGCGCAGCGACGAGGCCGCCGCCCGGGTCCTGGCCGAGGAGACGGGGGCCGAGGCATTGCGCCTCGACCTCGCCGACCGCGCCGCCGTCGCCGCCTTCGCCGAGGCGATGCAGGCGCGGGACGAGGCCTTCCATGGCTTCGTCCACAACGCGGGCGCGGTCCACGACGCGCTGGCCGCCACGATCGATATCGAGCGCGCGGCCGAGGTCATGCAGGTCAATCTCTTCGCCTTCATGGCGCTGGTGAAGGGCGTGGTGCGCGGCATGACCGCGTCGCGCCGGGGCCGCATCATCGCCATCGGCGCGCTGGCGGCCTCGCGCGGGGTGGCCGGCAACGGCGCCTATGCGGCGTCCAAGGCCGCGCTGGAGGCTTATGTCCGCACCCTGATGACCGAGGTCGCGCGGCGCGGCGTCACCGCCAATGTGATCGCGCCCGGCTGGATCGACACCGCCATGGCGGGCGAGGTTCCGCCCGCGCTGGCCAAATCCATTCCGGCGCAGCGGCTTGGAAAAGCCACCGAGATCGCCGCCACCGTCGCCTTTCTGTTGCGCGACGAGGCGGCATATGTCAATGGCACCACCCTGACGGTGGATGGCGGTCTCGGCGGGCTGCTGGCCGCGACCAAGTGAGAGAAGACAGGGGATGACGATGCTGGCGCTGCGCCTGATCCAGGAAGGCCGGACCGAACTCGTGGAGATGGCGGCGCCGCCCGCCCCGCCGCCGGGCCAAATCCAGGTCCGCATGAAGACGGTGGCGCTGAACCATATCGACGTCTGGGGCCTGCGCGGCATGGCTTTCGCCAAGCGGAAACTGCCGCTGACCGTCGCGGTCGAAGGCGCGGCCGAGGTGGTGGCGCTGGGCGACGGCGTGACCAGCCACAGGATCGGCGACCGGGTGGCGATCTATGCCGGCGTCACCTGCGGCCATTGCAAGCGCTGCCTGAAGGGCCAGGAAAACCTGTGCGAGAATATCGCCGGGATCATGGGCTTCCATATCGACGGCCTCGCCGCCCAGTTCATCAATCTCGACCCGCGTCAGGCGATCCCTATTCCCGACGGCGTCAACGACGTCGACGCCGCCTGCGCCACGACGACCTTCGGCACGGTCGAACACATGCTGTTCGAGAACGCCAAGCTGGAAGCCGGCGAAACCATCCTGATCCAGGCCGGCGGCTCCGGCATCGGCACCACGGCGATCCGCATGGCCAAGCAGGCCGGCGCCTATGTCTTCACCACCGTCGGCTCGGACGAGAAGATCCAGAAGGTCCTCGACCTCGGCGCCGATGTCGCCATCAACTACAACAAGGACCGTTTCGAATCGATCGTGCGCCGCGCGACCGACAAGAAGGGCGTCGATGTCGTCTTCGAGCATGTCGGGCCGGACACCTGGGCCAAGTCCCTGTTCTGCCTGAAACGCGGCGGCCGCCTGGTCACCTGCGGCTCGACCACCGGCGTTTCGGCCGAGACCAACCTGTTCCAGCTGTTCCAGATGCAGCTGCGCATCTTCGGCTCCTTCGGCGCCAATTTCGGCAATATCCGCTCCGGCCTCGCCAAGATGGCGGGCGGCCTGCGCCCGGTGATCGACAGCGAAATCGAGCTGGGCGACATCGGCACCGCGCTTCGCCGGATGCAGAGCCGCGATCTCTTCGGCAAGATCGTCGCTCACGTGCCGGCATAAATTTATCGCAAATCGATAATTTTCTGCCATTCTCCCGTCGTCATCGCGGCGGGAGAAAGCTCATGACCGATCAGGACATCGTCGATTTCGTGCGCTTGCGCCGCCGCTCGGCCGCGCTCGCGGCTCTGACGAGGGCGGTCATGGTGCTGCTGCCGGTCGCCGTCGTGCTCTATGGCGAACTGGCGCCGGCGAGGGATATCCTGACCCTCGCCCGGGTGCCGGGGACGGCGGTCGCGGCCTTCGATCCGGCGACCCTCGCGCCCTGGCAGCGTCATGCCGGGGTCGGGATCGCGCTGGTGTCCGTCCTTCTTCTCGTCATGGGGCTGCACCATCTTCACCGCTGTTTCGCCAATTTCGCGAAGGGCCAGGCCCTCACGCGCGAGAACGCCCGTCATTTCAGCCGTTTCGGGGCCTGGATCGCCGGTGCGGTGATCGCGTCCTTCGTGGCGACGCCGGTGCTTTCCGTGCTGTTCACCCTGGGGATGCCGGCGGGGCAGCGGCAGCTCGCCATCGGCATCGACAGCGATCAGCTCGTCGCGTTGCTGGTGGCCGGTGGGGCCTGGATCGTCGGCGCCATCATGGCCGAAGGCGCGCGGGCGGCGGAAGAGAACGCCCAATTCGTCTGATGCCGATCGTCGTCACCCTCGACCGCGTGATGGCGGAGAAAAAGGTCAGGTCCAAGGACCTCGCCGCCGCCATCGGCATCACCGAAGCCAATCTGTCCCTGCTGAAGCAGGGCAAGGTGAAGGGCATCCGTTTCGAGACGCTGGAGGCGATCTGCCGTCATCTCGGCTGCGCACCGGGGGACCTGCTTCAGGTCGTGTCGGAGGAAGAGGCATGAAGATGGGTTGGATGGGCTGGATGGCGAGGCTGGCGTGCCTGTCGGCGCTATGCGGCGCCCTGTCGGCCTGCGAGAGCTACGACTGGCGCGCGGCCGGCCGGGCCAGTCTCGAGAGCCTGTGCCGGAGTGACGTCGGCTGCGACCGCAGCTGCGAGACGGGCACGGGTGCGCGTACCGCCGGGGACTGCCGGATCAGCCACGGTCAGCCGTGAGGAATCAGCCGAGGAAAATGCGCAGGTCGCGGCGAAGGGCGGCCATGGCGCGGCTATCGAACTGGTTGATCAACTCGCGCGAGATGGCATAGAGCGCCTGACGGCGTTCGGTGAAGCTCACGTCCTTGGCCATGGTGGCGGAATATTCGGCGGTAACCGTCGTCTCGGCCCGGCGCCAGGCTTCGCCCTCGCGCAGTTCGGCGGCGAAGCGCGCCGACAGGCGGGTCGAGACCTTGCGGCCCTGTTCGCTGCGGAAGGCGCCTTCGATGCCGGTCGTCACCGGCAGATAGGTCTCGACCGCCGAAGCGTCGAGCAGGGTCACGGTCATATGGCCGTTGGTGCCGGCGGCCTGGACCCGGTCGCCCATCCAGTTCTCGAAGGCGACCTGCGGCGAGACGTCGAAATCCGCCTCGACATGGCCGGACCCGAGCGGGTTGAAGACATTTTCCGTCGCGATGTCGCCGAGGTTGAACAGCAGCGGCCCGCCCGCGAAGCTGAAGGCGGGGAAGCTCGGCGCCGGGTCCTTGCCGGCGCAGGCCCCGACAAGCCCGACCAGCGGCAGGGCGATCAGCATCTCGCGGCGCGACAGCATGGCGGTCTCCTTACGGCTCGATCGCTTGCGGATCGAAATCATAGGTCGTGTTGCAGAATTCGCAGGTGACGCCGATGCGGCCGTCGACCGCCATATGCGCACGGTCATCGGGCGAAAATCGGGCGAGCATGGTGGAGATCCGCTCGCGCGAGCAGCGGCAGCCGAAGCCGACATGCAGCGTCGGATAAACCCGGACCTCGTCCTCGTGATAGAGGCGCCAGGCCAGTTCCTCGAGCCGGAGGGCGGGATCGGTCAATTCCTCGGCCCGGGCGGTCACCGCCTTGGCACGGGCATTGGCCCAGTGATCGTCGTCCCTCTCGTCGGGCAGATGGCCGGTGCCATCGCTGCGCGGGCCGGCGCTGCCCTGGGGCAGATGCTGGATCATCAAACCGCCGGCATACCAGTTCGCGCCGTCTTTCCGCGCAGCCAGGCGAACGGCGGTCGGGATCTGTTCGGAATCGCGGAAATAGCTCTCGGCGCAGGCGGCGAGATCCGGGCCGTCGAGGGCGACGATGCCCTGATAGCGGTCGGTGTCCGGCCCCTGATCGATGGTCATGGCGAGATAGCCGGCGCCGACCAGGGCGCCAAAAGCGGGATCATTGCCCAGCGCCTCGACGGCGGCCCGGTCGAACTGGGCGAAGCCGCGCACGGTGCCGGGCGTGACGAAATCGGCGACCATCATCGACAGCGGCCCGTCGCTCTTGGTCTGGACCGTGAAGGTGCCGTCGAATTTCACCGAATTGCCCAGCAGGGCGGCGACCAGGATCATCTGCGCCAGCTGCGCCGAGACGGCGGGCGGGTAGTCGTGTTTGTCCAGGATCGTGTCGAGCACCGGGCCGAGGCGCAGCAGGCGCCCCCGCGCGTCGAGCGAATCGATCTGGAACGGCAGGACGATGTCCTGCGCCTTGGCTTCGTTACTCATGACGTGCGGTTCCAGTCGCGGGGCGCCAGGCGGTTGCTCGGGCCCCGCGCCTCCATCAGGCGAGGCACCAGGCGAGAATGCCCTTCTGTGCGTGCAGGCGGTTTTCGGCTTCGTCCCAGACGATCGACTGCGGCCCGTCGATGACTTCCGATGTCACTTCCTCGCCGCGGTGGGCGGGCAGGCAGTGCATGAACACGGCATCGCGGGCGGCGAGGCCCATGCGCCTTGTGTCGACCCGGTAAGGCGCCAGCAGATTGTGCCGGCGCTCCGCCTCGGTATCGCCCATCGACACCCAGGTGTCGGTGATGATGGCGTCGGCGCCTTCGGCCGCGGCGTCGGCATCGGTCGTCAGTTCGATCTTCGCGCCTTCGGCCTTGGCCCAGTCGAGGATTTCCTTCGGCGGGGCCAGTTCGTCGGGGCAGGCGAGGCGCAGGGCGAAATCGAAGCGCGCGGCGGCATGGATGAAGCTGCGCGCCACATTGTTGCCATCGCCCAGCCAGGTGAAGGTGCGTCCGGCCACCGGGCCGCGATGCTCTTCATAGGTCATGATGTCGGCCATGATCTGGCACGGGTGCGACCAGCGGGTCAGGCCGTTGATCACCGGCACCGTCGCCGCCTCGGCCATCTCGGTCAGGTTCGAATGGGCCGAGGTGCGCAGCATGATGGCGTCGACGAAACGCGACAGCACGCGGGCGGTGTCGGCGATCGTCTCTTCCCGGTTCAGCTGCAGCTCGGTGCCGAGCAGCAGCAGGGTCTGGCCGCCGAGCTGACGCATCCCGACATCGAAGGAGACGCGGGTGCGGGTCGACTGCTTCTCGAAGATCATCGCCAGGATGCGGCCGTCGAGCGGCTTGCCGGCGTCGGGCACGCCCTTGGGCAGGCCATGGCGGGCGGTCTTCAGCGCCTTGGCGCGGTCGAGAATGGCCCGCAGCGTCGCCCGGTCGAGGACGTCGAGATCGAGGAAATGCCGGGGCGACGGATTGAAGTCGATGACAGTCATGACGCAGCTTTCTTCTCTGCGGCGACCTGGGCCGAGACGGCAGCGCAGGCGGCATCGAGGCGCCGGGCGGCTTCCGCCACGTCTTCCTCGGTAATGTTCAGGGGCGGCAGCAGCCGGATCGTGTTCTCGCCGCCACCGACGCCGATCAGACCGGCGTCGCGCATGGCGCCGAGCAGGCGCTTGTTCTCGATCTTGTCGTTGACCTTGAGGCCGATCATCAGGCCGCGGCCGCGGATGCCCTCGATCAGGTCGGGATGGCTGTCGACGATCATGGCGAGGGACTGTTTCAGCCGGTTCGCCGTGTCGTTCACCTGGTCGAGGAAGCCGGGGGCCAGCATCAGGTCCATCACGGCATTGCCGACCGCCATGGCCAGCGGATTGCCGCCATAGGTCGAGCCATGGGTGCCGGCGACCATGCCGACCGCGGCCTTTTCGGTCGCGAGGCAGGCGCCGAGCGGGAAACCGCCGCCGATCGCCTTGGCCGTCGCCATGATGTCCGGGGTGACCCCGGCCCATTCATGGGCGAAGAGCTTGCCGGTCCGGCCCATGCCGCATTGCACCTCGTCGAGGACGAGGAGGATGCCGTGCTGGTCGCAGAGCTGGCGGATCGCCCGCATGGTCTCGTCGGCGATCGGGTTGATGCCGCCCTCGCCCTGAATGGGCTCGAACAGGATGCCCGCGGTCTCGGGACCGATCGCGGCCTTGACCGCGGCGAGATCGCCGAAGGGGACATGGTCGAAGCCGTCCATCATCGGGCCGAAGCCCTCGACCAGCTTCTTCTGGCCGGCGGCGGCGATGGTCGCCAGGGTGCGGCCGTGGAAGGCGCCTTCGAAGGTGATCAGGCGGTAGCGCTGCGGATTGCCGGTGGCGGAATGATATTTCCGCGCCGTCTTGATCGCGCATTCGACCGCTTCCGCGCCCGAGTTGGTGAAGAAGGCATAGTCGGCGAACGTCGCGTCGACGAGGCGACGCGCCAGCAATTCCTGCCCCGGAATGCGGAACATGTTCGAGGTGTGCCAGACCTTGCCCGCCTGATCGGTCAGGGCCTTGACCAGATAGGGATGGGCATGGCCGAAGGCGCAGACCGCGATGCCGGCGGCGAAGTCGAGGAATCGTCGGCCATCCGTCGCCACCAGCCATGCGCCTTCGCCCCGCTCGAAAGCAAGGTCGGCGCGCGCGTAGGTCGGAAGAACGGCGGACGTGGTCACGAGTCCAGCTCCTGAAAATAGAAAACCCTGCCGGCCGCCCGCCTTCCCCCATGGAAAACGCGGCCGCCAGCAGAACCCGGCACAGAAGAGCGCGAGAGTAAATAGCTGCCCCCCGGATCTGTCAATATTTCTGCCTGATTTTCGTGCGAAACGCGGGGGTCGGCGGCATCGTATCGGGCATCAATCGATGCTATATTCGTGCCGGCCATGAAAGGCGTGCATTTTTGTCGATGCTCGCGACAGGAGAGCGGATCTTGCGCACGACGATCGCCCTTGACGATGAATTGCTGGCGAAGGCGACGGCTTTCACCGGCCTGAAGGAAAAATCGGCGCTGGTGCGGGAAGCGCTGAGCGCGCTGATCGAGCGGGAGAGCAGCCGCCGGCTCGCCCGTCTCGGCGGCACCGAGCCGCAGATTGGCGATATTCCCCGGCGCCGGCCCGATCCGCTGTGATCCTCGCCGATACATCGGTCTGGGTCGATCACCTGCGCGTCGGCGACGGGGGCCTCGCCGCGCTGCTGGACCACGGCGGGATCGCGATGCATCCCTTCGTGATCGGCGAACTGGCCTTGGGAAACCTGCGCCAGCGCCGGCAGATCCTGTCGCTTCTTCAGGGCCTGCCGGGGGTGGTGATGGCGAGGGACGAGGAAGTCTTGGCCTTCATCGACGGCGCGGGCCTCGCCGGGCAGGGCATCGGCTATATCGATTGCCACCTTCTCGCCTCGGCGCGGCTGACGCCCGATACCCGTCTGTGGACAAGGGATCGCCGCCTTGCCCGGGTCGCCCAGGATCTTGGCCTCGGCGCCGACCCGGCATAGGCGGCTACCACACTTCGGCGAAGGGCCGCAGTTCCAGTTCGTGGGTCCAGGCGCAGCGGGGCTGGAGGTGCAGTTGCCAATAGGTCTCGGCGATGTCGGGCGGGGCCAGGGCCGCGTCCTCGCCCTTGCCCTCGATGAAGCCGGGCAGCAGGCTGCGGACGCGCTCGCCGGCGACGACGCCGTCGATCACCACATGGGCGACATGGATACCCTGCGGCCCGAATTCCCGCGCCATGCTCTGGGCGATGGCGCGAAGCCCGGCCTTGGCCGAGGCGAAGGCGGCGAACATCGGCTTGCCCCGGAGGGAGGCCGAGGCGCCGGTGAAGATGATGGTACCGCCCGCCGGCAGCAGGGCGCGCACCGCCGCCTGGCCGACCAGCAGCCCCGCCAGCGGCCCCTGGCGCCACATGCCCTCGAGGAATTCGGGCGTGATGTCGAGGAAGTTCATCGGCCAGTTGCCGCCGACGTTGAAGACGACGAGGCGCGGCTGGCGGCCGTCGGCGGCGACGGCGGCGAAGACGGCATCGACATCGGCCTTCACGGTCGCATCGCAGGGAATCGCGCGGGCGCTGCCGCCGCTGCCCTCGATCGCGGCGGCGACACCGGCCATCTTGTCCTCGTGGCGGCCGGCGACATAGACCGGCAGGCCGCCGGTCGCGGCGCGCAGGGCGACGGCACCGCCCACCCCCTCGACCGGGCCGACACCGAAGATGACGGCTGCGGGCGCCGCGCTCACGACAGCGCCTCCTCGACGAAGTCCAGCCGGTCCTGGCCGAAGAACATCTCGCCCTCGACGAAGAAGGTCGGGGCACCGAAGGCGCCGCGCGCCGCCGCTTCCTCGGTATTGGCCTTCAGCTTCTCCTTCACGGCGGGATCGGCCACCAGCGCCTCGAAAGCCGCAGGATCGAGACCGGCGGCGGTCAGGACCCCGGCGACCACGGCGGGATCGCCCATGTCGCGGTCGTCGCGCCAGATCGCGTCGTAGACGGCGTCGCAATAGGTATGGAACTTGTCGGTGCCGTGATAACCGGCGGCGCCGCGCATCAGGGTGACGGTATTGATCGGGAAGGCGCTGTTCATGTTCAGCGGCACGCCGAATTTCTTCGCGAAACGCGACAGGTCGACGAAGAGATAGGCACCCTTGGCCGGCACGGTCAGGGGTGCGCTGTTGCCGGTGGCCTTGAACAACCCGCCCAGCAGCATGGGAATGGGCTTCACGGTCGCGCCGCTACGCTCGGCGACGGCGCCGATGCGGCGCCAGGCGAGATAGGCGGCCGGGCTGCCGAAGTCGAAATAAAAGTCGACGGTCTTGGGCATCTTGTCTTCCTCACCAGGTTTCCGACCAGGGACGCAGGTCGAGTTCGTGGGTCCAGGCGTCGCGCTTCTGGACATGCAGCGACCAATAGGCATCGGCGATATGGTCGGGGTTCAGGATGCCATCATGGGATTTGGTCGCGTAGACATCGGGGAAATTGTCCCGGATGAAGGCGGTGTCGATGGCGCCGTCGATGATCGTATGGGCGACGTGAAGTCCCTGCGGTCCCATCTCCCGCGCCATGCTCTGGGCGAGGGCGCGCAACCCGTGCTTGGCCCCGGCGAAGGCCGAAAACCCGGCCCGGCCGCGCAACGAGGCGGTCGCGCCGGTGAAGATGATGGTGCCGCGCCCCCGGGTCAGCATCGCCTTCGCCGTCTCGCGGCCCGCCAGGAAACCGGCGAAACAGGCCATTTCCCAGACCTTGTAGAACACCCGCGCCGTCGTCTCGGTGACGGGGAAGCGGACATTGGCGCCGATGTTGAACACCATCGCTTCGATCGGGCCGACGCCGGCCTCGATCCCGGCGACGAGGGCGATCACGTCTTCCTCGCGCCGGGCGTCGACGCCGAAGGGCAGGGCGGTGCCGCCCGCCGCCTCGATCTCGGCGACGAGGGGGGCGAGTTTCTCGGCGTCGCGGCGGACGATAGCGGCGATCAGGCCTTCGCGGGCGAAGCGCCGGGCGATGGCCCCGCCCAGCGCGTCGCCCGCGCCGATGACGAGG
>NZ_JBAQRT010000095.1:0-7823 GCF_049306435.1 Zavarzinia sp. | reverse complement strand
CCGCCGGCCTGTCCACCGGCCGGGCGGTCACCCGGGGTGCGCTTTCGATGGCATTCGCGGGCGATGAGGGCCGGGGCGCGACCTCGGGCCGGGATTCGGACGGCGGGGCCTGCGCGGCGATCTGATGGGCCGGCGGCATCCGCTCGTCCATCGCCCGCATCAGCAGGAAGCCGACGGCGACGGCGACGACGACTGCCCAGCCGGCGACGATCGCCCGGCGGACGAGCCGATGGCCCAGCAGGCCGCCACGGCGCCGACTGCTGCCCTTCCGCCGGCCCGCTGGCCGCTTTGCCTTGCCCCTGGTGCTCGCCATTGCCTTCGATTCGCTGAATTGATGCATTGATAGGGCCACGATTGGCGCCGGTCGACAATGCCGTGGGGCAGTCAGACGCTTGCGGCCCTTGACGAGGACGACGGCAGGCGGTTGGATCGCGCTTCCCGCCGCGATGGTTGCGGCGGCCGTATCTATGCTGGACAGGCCCGATGATTGCGCTGATCGACAACTACGACAGCTTTACCTACAACCTCTACCACTTTCTGGGCGAGCTGGGGGCGAAGGTCGAGGTCTGGCGCAACGACGCGATCACCGTCGACGAGCTGGAGGCCCAGAAGCCCCGCGCCATCGTGCTCTCGCCCGGGCCCTGCGACCCGGATCGCGCGGGCATCTGCCTCGACGTCGTGCGTCGCCTCGGCCACAAGATCCCGATTCTCGGCGTCTGCCTCGGCCATCAGACCATCGGCCAGGCCTATGGCGGCACCGTCGAGCGCGCGCCGCAGCCGCTGCACGGCAAGGTCAGCCCGATTCATCACCGCAACAAGTCGGTGTTCCAGGGCCTGCCCACGCCCTTCAAGGCGACCCGCTATCACAGCCTGATCGTCGCCCGCGAGAACATGCCGGAAGAACTCGACGTGACGGCCGAGACCGAGGATGGCCTCGCCATGGGCATCGCCCACCGGGTGCATCCGGTGCACGGCGTGCAGTTCCACCCGGAGAGCATCGCCAGCGAACACGGCATGGTGCTGCTGGAGAATTTCCTCAGCCTCGCCCACGCCCTGCCCGGCAATCAGCGCCGGATGCGGGCGCCGACGACGACCGCCTTCAAGTCGATCCTGGCCGAAGTCGCGACCGGCGCCCCGCTGCCCCGCCAGAAGGCCCGCGATGCCTTCGACCTGATGATGTCGGGCGATGCCAGCAACGCCCAGATCGGCGCCTTCCTGATGGCGTTGCGAATCCGGGGCGAGACGGTGGACGAACTCGCCGCCGGGGTCGAGACCATGCGCGCCAAGATGCTGAAGGTCGAGGCGCCCGCGGGCGCGATCGACGTCTGCGGCACGGGCGGCGACGGCGCCGGCACCTGGAACATCTCGAGCGCGACCAGCTTCGTCCTCGCCGGCCTCGGCGTTCCCGTCGCCAAGCACGGCAACCGCGCGCTCTCCTCCCGCTCCGGCTCGGCCGAGGTGCTGGCGGGGCTCGGCGTGAAGCTGGATCTCGATCCCGCGCATATCTCCCGCTGCATCGCCCGGGCCGGCATCGGCTTCATGTTCGCGCCCAACCACCACAGCGCCATGCGCTTCGTCGGCCCGGTGCGGACCGAACTCGGCACCCGCACCCTGTTCAACCTGCTGGGGCCGCTGTCCAATCCCGCCGGGGTGAAGCGTCAGTTGCTCGGCGTGTTCTCGCCCGCCTGGGTGCGGCCGATCGCCGAGGTGCTGAAGGTCGTCGGCACCGAGAAGGCCTGGGTCGTCCACGGCAGCGACGGCCTCGACGAGATCACCACCACGGGGCCGACCCATGTCGCCGAACTCGGCACCGACGGGACGATCCGCGAATTCGAGATCACGCCCGAGGAAGCGGGCCTGCCCCGTGTCGATGCCTCCGAACTGAAGGGCGGCGATCCGCAGGCGAATACTTTCGCCATGCGGGCGCTGTTCGACGGCGTGAAGAATGCCTATCGCGATGTCGTCTGCCTCAATGTCGCGGCCGGCCTGATGGTCGCCGACAAGGTGGCGAGCCTGAAGGAGGGCGTCGTGCTGGCGCAGGGTTGCATCGACGACGGCCGGGCGAAGAAAGCGGTCGAAACCCTGGTCAAGGTCTCGAACAAGCCATGAGCGACACTCTCGCCCGTATCTGCACCTACAAGCGCGAGGAAGTGGCGGCCGCAAGGGCCAAGACCTCCCTCGCCGATCTGGAGGCCCGCGCCCGCGCGGCCAGCGCGCCCCGGGGTTTCGCCCGCGCGCTGACCGCCGCCCATCAGGACAAGCGTTTCGCGCTGATCGCCGAAGTGAAGAAGGCCAGCCCGTCCAAGGGCCTGATCCGGGCCGACTTCGATCCGGCCAGCCTCGCCCGCGCCTATGAGGCGGGCGGCGCCACCTGCCTCTCGGTGCTGACCGACACGCCGTCCTTCCAGGGCGAGCACGCATTCCTGACAGAGGCGCGGGAAGCGGTGTCCCTGCCCGCCCTGCGCAAGGATTTCATGGTCGATCTCTGGCAGGTGCCGGAAGCGCGGGCGCTGGGCGCCGACTGCATTCTGGTGATCATGGCCGCGCTCGACGACGGCCTGGCGCGCGAGCTTGTGGATGCCGCCCACGGCTGGGGCATGGACAGCCTGATCGAAGTGCACGATGGCGACGAGCTGGACCGGGCCCTGAAGCTGCCGTCCCGCCTGATCGGCATCAACAACCGCAACCTGAAGACCCTGCAGGTCGATCTCGCCACCGCCGAGACCCTGGCGCCCCGCGTGCCGCGCGACCGCATCTGCGTCGGCGAAAGCGGGCTGGAGAGCCATGCCGACCTGCGGCGTCTGGCGCGGGTCGGGGTCCAGACCTTCCTCGTCGGCGAATCCCTGATGCGCCAGCAGGATGTAACCGCCGCCACCCGCCGCCTGCTCGGCACCGAGGCGGCATGATGCGCGGCCTCCCCCTCACCCCGGCCCTCTCCCCGAAGGGGCGAGGGAGACACAAGCCCTCTCCTCCCCGGAGGAGAGGGTTGGGTGAGGAGGGGGGCGAACGCACCGCCCGCGCCATGATGGGCGACGCGGCGTGAGCGCGCTCTCGCATATCGACGAACAGGGCCGGGCCAGCATGGTCGATGTCTCGGCCAAGGCCGAGACTGCCCGCAGCGCCACCGCCCGGGGCCTCGTTTCCATGACGCCCGAGGTATTGGCCCTCGTCGCCGCCGGTGGCCTGCCCAAGGGCGATGTGCTGGCGACGGCGCGGATCGCCGGCATCATGGCGGCCAAGCGGGTCGACACGCTGATTCCGCTGTGCCACGGTCTGCCGGTATCCTTCGTCGGCATCGAATTCGAACTCGACGCCGGGGCCGGCACCATCGCGATCACCGCGACGGCGAAGACGACGGCGAAGACCGGTGTCGAGATGGAAGCCCTGACCGCCGCCAGCATCGCCGCCCTGACCATCTACGACATGGCCAAGGCCGCCGACAAAGGCATCGTCATTTCCGACATTCGCCTGCTGGCCAAGTCCGGCGGCAAATCCGGGGACTGGACCGCGCCATGATCCCGGTTGACGAGGCCCGCGCCCGTATCCTCGCGGCGCTTTCGCCCCTGCCGACGGAGACCGTTTCCCTTTCCGGTGCCCACGGCCGGGTGCTGGCGGCGCCGGTGACCGCGCGCCGCACCCAGCCGCCGGTGCCGATTTCGGCCATGGATGGCTGGGCCGTCCGGGCGGCGGATGTCGCGGGAATCCCGGTCGCGCTCGACATCATCGGCGAAGCCCCGGCCGGACAGGGCTTTCACGGCCGTGTCGACGTCGGTCAGGCGGTGCGCATCTTCACCGGCGCGCCCATTCCCGATGGCGCCAATGCCGTGGTCATCCAGGAAAATTCAAGCGTCTGCGACCGCCGGGTGACGCTGACGGCGAAGACCTGGCCCGGCCAGTTCATCCGCCCCCTCGGCCTAGACTTCTCGGCGGGCGAGGAATTGCTCCCCGCCGGTCGGACCCTCGGCTTTCGCGATATCGCCCTGCTGGCTGCGGCCGATGTCGCCGAGCTTTCTGTTGTCCGGCGGCCGCGCGTCGCCGTCCTCGCGACCGGCGACGAACTGGTGCCGCCCGGGGCGCATCGCGGCGCGGCGCAGATCGTCGATGCCGCGAGGCCGGCCGTGATCGCCTTCATCCGCGAGAGAGGCGGCATCGCCCTCGACCTCGGCATCGCCCGGGACCGGGAGGACGATATCCTCGAAAAGGCGTCGGGCGCCCTCGATGCCGATCTTCTGGTCACCCTGGGCGGCGCTTCGGTCGGCGATCATGATCTGGTCGCCCGGGTACTCGCCGGGGGCGGCGCCGATCTCGATTTCTGGAAGATCGCCATGCGCCCGGGCAAGCCCCTGATGTTCGGCCGCTTCGGCGTGACGCCCCTGCTCGGCCTGCCGGGCAATCCGGTGTCGGCGCTTGTCTGCGCCCTGCTCTTCCTCGGCCCGGCGATCGATCGCCTGTCCGGACGGCCGCCCCGGGAAGCCGTCACCGTGCCGATGCGCCTTGCCACGGCGATCGGGGCAAACGATCGCCGACAGGATTATATCCGTGCCACCGTCGAGCCGGCGACGGACGGTTTTCCCCTGGCCCGGCCGGCGCCGGTGCAGGATTCCTCGCAACTGCGCGCATTCGCCGGTGCGCAGGCCCTGATCGTCCGCCCGCCCCTTGCTCCCGCCGTCGACGCCGGGGGCATCGTCGATGCCCTTCTGCTCGACCTGTAACGAAGGCTGATCATGCGTACCGAGCTCTATCCCGAGATCGATCCCGTACTGTCGGGCTTCCTCGACACCGGCGACGGCCATTCGCTCTATTGGGAGGTCTCGGGCAATGTTCGGGGCCTGCCGGTCGTCTTCGTCCACGGCGGGCCGGGGGCTGGCGCCAAGCCGGTACACCGCCGTTTCTTCGATCCCGAGACCTATTGCATCGTCGTCTTCGACCAGCGCGGCGCCGGCCGCTCCAAGCCGCTGGGGGCGACCGAAGGCAACACGACGCGGAATCTCGTCGCCGACATGGAACACCTGCGCGAGCACCTGCGCATCGACCGCTGGATCGTCTTCGGCGGCAGCTGGGGCTCGACCCTCGGCCTTGCCTATGCCGAAAGCCATCCCGAACGGGTGATCGGTCTCATCCTGCGCGGCATCTTCCTGTGCCGGCCCAGCGAGATCCAGTGGTTCCTCTATGGCATGAGGGAGGTCTTCCCCGAAAACTGGCGCGCCTTCGCCGGTTTCCTGCCGGAAGCGGAGCGCGGCGACCTTCTCAATAACTACCATCGCCGGCTGATCGATCCCGATCCCGCGATCCACATGCCCGCCGCCCGCAGCTGGAGCACCTATGAAGGCTCCTGCTCCACCCTGCTGCCCAGCCCGGCCGTGGTGCAGGGCTTCGCGGATGACGTGACCGCCCTCGGCCTGGCCCGCATCGAGGCGCATTACTTCGTGAACGACAGCTTCCTCCGCCCCAACCAGCTGATCGAGGATGTCGGCCGGATCCGCCATGTTCCGACGGTGATCGTACAGGGCCGTTACGACATGGTCTGCCCGATCCGCTCGGCCGACGATCTGCACCAGGCCTGGCCCGAGGCGACCTATCAGATCGTGCCCGACGCCGGCCACAATGCCTTCGAGCCGGGCGTCCGCGCCGCCCTCGTCGCCGCCGGGGAGAAATTCAAGAAACTGTCGGCTTGACGGGCGCCGGGAACCAAAATAGAACATCTGCGGTGTTCTTTTTATGTTCCCATGACGATTCCAGAGGGGGGGCGAAGACGTGCTGACCAAGAAGCAATATGAATTGCTCGTCTTTATCGACGCCCGTCTGCGGGAAAAGGGTGTCTCTCCGTCCTTCGACGAGATGAAGGATGCGCTGAACCTGAAATCGAAATCGGGTGTCCACCGCCTGATCACGGCGCTGGAGGAGCGGGGCTTCATCCGCCGTCTGGCGCACCGCGCCCGCGCCCTCGAAGTGCTGCGCCTGCCCGATCCGATCAAGGCGCCGCGCGCGCCGCGCATCGCGACCTCCGAGGGCAAGGTGATCACCGGCACCTTCACCACGCCCCTGCCCGCCGCCCGCACCGACGAGAGCCTGGCCGCCGTTTCCCTGCCGCTGCACGGCAAGATCGCCGCCGGCACCCCGATCGAAGCCCTGTCGGACAATTCCCGCAGCGTGACCGTGCCCGCCTCCATGCTGGGCCGGGGCGAGCATTATGCCCTCGAGGTGCAGGGCGATTCGATGATCGAGGCCGGCATCAACGATGGCGACATCGTCATCATCCGTCAGACCGATACGGCGGAGAGCGGCACCATCGTCGTCGCCCTGATCGACGATGCCGAGGCGACTCTGAAGCGCCTGCGCCGCAAGGGCAATGCGATCGCGCTCGAACCCGCCAACGCGGCCTATGAAACCCGGATCTTCGGGCCGGACCGGGTGAAGGTCCAGGGCCGGCTGGTCGGCCTGTTCCGCCGCTATCACTGATCCGGCCGGTAGCCCGGGGTCCAGGGCCGCCGGCCCCGTCCCGCTTCCGCCGTCTCCAGACGGCCATCTGCCGTCAGCACGAGAACGCCGCTGCCGGACAGCCGGGTCCGGGTGATGATCGTGGTCGGCGCCGGGCAATCGATGGCCGTTTCCCGCAGCAGAATGACGACCGCCGTGCATTCGGGCACGGCCGCGGCCCTGTCCGAAACCACCGTCACCTGATCCCCGCCCTCGAGGGTCAGGCTGCAGATCCCCTTGCGGCAGGCTTCGCGGGCGGCCAGCACCTCGGGCTCGGGCAAGCCAAGACGTTCCGCCCATTGCTCGACCACGAAGCGGGGACTGGCCGGCGGCAGGGCCAGCAAACGGCCGCCGACCGGCGCCGCCACCGCCCGCCCCTCGCCATGGATCAGCAGGCGGGGCGAGGCGCCGACGCCCGCCAGCCAGACCACGCAGCCGGCGGCCAGCAGCGGCAAGCCGGACAGACGAAAGCCGCCTCGCCATAAACAGAGGCACAGTCCGCCCAGCACGAAAAGCAGGAGCGCGCCCTGCCCCATGGCGGGCACGGCCAAGGCCGCGCCGGGCAAAGGCTCGATCGCCAGGGCCAGATCGTCGACCAGCCGGATGCCGAAACCAAGGACCGCCAGAGCCGGCGCTTCAAGACCAAAGGGGGCGAGCGCGGCCGTCGCCACCGCGGCGGGCATGATGACGAAGCCGGTCAAGGGAATGGCCAGGAGATTGGCGACAAGGCCATAGATCGACAGACGGCCGAAATGGGCGATGGCGAAGGGCGCGGTCGCGAGCGTGGCGATGACGCTGGAAACGAGAATTCCCCCAAGGGCGAGCCATCCCCGGCGAAACCAGCCGCCGCCCGCGCGCCAGGCCGCGATCCGGGGACGCGCCGCTTCGTAAACCGCGACCAGGGCCGTCACCGATGCGAAGGACATGCCGAAGCCGGGCGCGGACAGGCTCTCCGGCTCGATCAGCAGGATGATGGCGGCGGCGATGGCGACGAGCCGAAGCGTGATCGCCAGCCGGTCGACGAGAACGGCGACAAGGACGATCGCCGTCATGATGAAGGAACGCTGGGCCGGCACATCCATCCCGGCGACCACCATATAGGCGCCCGCGCTGAGGATCGCTGCCGCCGCCGCCCATTTCTTCACCGGCAGGCGCAGCGACAGGGGCGCGATGGACGCCAGCAGAAAGCGCAGCGCGAACAGGACGATGCCGGCGGCAAGACCGATATGGAGGCCGGATATCGACAGGATGTGCGAGATGCCGGCGGCCCGCCAGCGCTCCTCCACCGCCTCGGGCACGGCGCCGCGCAGACCCAGCATCAGGGCGGCGGCGATGCCGCCCTCGGG
>NZ_JBAQRT010000094.1:0-21156 GCF_049306435.1 Zavarzinia sp. | reverse complement strand
GGCGATCGCGCCGCGCATTTCCGCCGCCCTGCGGGCCAACCGCCCGGATCAGGCCGTGCAATTGCTGGACGAGCCCCGGGTTGGCGGCCGTCTCGACCCGCTGGAACAGGAAATCGCCCGGGCGGATATCTCCTTCCACTATTACCGCATGGGCGACGACCGGAATGCCTATGACCTCGCCGCGGGGGTCGCCGACCGGTCGCGCGCCGATGTGCCGATGGCCGACTGGACGGCCGGCCTCGCCGCCTGGCGCCTGGGCGAGCCCGAGCGCGCCGGCATTCATTTCGCCGCCCTCGCCGAGGCGGACAATGTCTCGGTCTGGGTCGTTTCGGCGGCGGCCTTCTGGGCGGCGCGGGCCGATCTCGTGTCCGGCCGGCCCGAACGGGTGCTGGATCACCTGACCATCGCCGCGAACTATCCCAATACATTCTATGGCCTGATGGCGACCCGCCTGCTCGGCCGCGATATCGCGGCGACGCCCGACCTCGGCCAGATCGATACCCGGTCGCTGAACGCGCTGGCCTTCGATCCCGCCGTGCAGCGCGCCGCCGCCCTCGCCGCCCTCGGCCAGAGCGATCTCGCCAGCGCCGAACTCGGTCAGATGCGCGCCCGCCTCTCGCCGACCGAGACCTCGGGCGTCGACGCCCTCGCCGTCCGCCTCGGCCTCGTCGATCCCGCCAGCCATGGCAACGGCCGCTATCCGGTGCCCGACTGGCGGCCGAGCGAGGGCCTGCGCGTCGACCGCGCCCTGCTGTTTGCCTTCGCCAAGCAGGAATCCGGTTTCAACATCCATGCCCGTAGCCCGGTCGGCGCCATCGGCCTGATGCAGCTGATGCCGGCGACCGCCCGCATCGTCGCCGACCGCAGGGGCATCGACCTCGGCCGCAAGATGCAGAATCTGACCGATCCGGGGGTGAACCTCAGCCTCGGTCAGGCCTATCTCGAAATGCTGATGACCAGCACCGATATCGGCAACAACCTCTTCCTCGTCGCCGCCTCCTACAACGCGGGGCCGGGCGCCGCCATCAAATGGATGGACGAGGTGAAATACAACGGCGATCCCCTGCTGTTCATCGAGAGCATCCCGGCCGCCGAGACCCGCCTGTTCATCGAACGCATCCTGGCCAATTTCTGGATCTATCAGGCCCGGCTCGGCCAGACGCTGGAAACGCTGGACGCCGCCGCCGCCGGCTCCTGGCCGATTTATGTCCCGCAGGACCGCGAAGCCATCCGCATCGGAACCAAGCGCAATGCCGGTTGATGAATCGAGGGTGTTCCGCCCGGTCCGCATCGCCGTGCTGACCGTCTCCGACACCCGCACCCCGGCCGAGGACCGTTCGGGCGATACCCTGGTGGAGCGGCTGACCACGGCCGGCCATATCCTCGCCGCCCGCGATCTCGTCACCGACGACGCCCCGGCGATCGAGGCCCGCCTGCGCGCCCTCATCGCCGATCCCCTGGTCGAGGTGGTGATTTCCACCGGCGGCACCGGCATCACCCGGCGGGACGTGACCCCGGAAGCCTTCCGCGCCGTCTTCGAGAAGGAAATCGAGGGCTTCGGCGAATTGTTTCGCTGGCTGTCCTACGCCAAGATCGGCACATCGACCATCCAGTCCCGCGCCGTCGCCGGCATCGCCGGCCGCACATTGCTGTTTGCCGTGCCCGGCTCGCCCTCGGCCTGCCGGGATGCCTGGGACGATATCCTGAAAACCCAGCTCGACAGCCGTTTCCGGCCCTGCAATTTCGTCGAGCTGATGGACCGTTTCTGATCAGGGCTCCTTTGCCCGCCACCCCGGGGGGCGACGGGCGCCGGCCTTACTCGTCGTCGGTATAGGGATTGTCGTTCTTGCGCAGGATCAGGCGGACGGGCACGCCTTCCATGTCGAAGACTTCGCGCAGGCCGTTCATCAGATAGCGGTTGTAGGACTCGGGCAATTCGCCGGGCCGGTTCATGAACAGGGCGAAGGTCGGCGGACGGGCCTTCACCTGGGTCATGTAGCGCGGGCGCAGGCGGCGGCCGCCCACGGCCGGGGCCGGGTGACGCTCCGTCGCCTCGGACAGCCAGCGGTTCAGCTTGGCGGTGGGCACGCGGCGGTTCCACTTGGTATAGGCCGTCATGGCCGCCGGCATCAGCTTGTCGATACTGCGGCCGGTGCGGGCCGAGATCGTGACCACGGGCACGCCCCGGACCTGCGGCAGATGGATTTCCAGCTTTTCCTTGAGGTCGGCCAGGGTCGTGTTGTGATCGGTGACCGCGTCCCATTTGTTGAAAGCGACGACCAGTGCCCGGCCCTCGTAAAGCGCGCGGTCGGCGATGACCAGGTCCTGGCGATCGATCCCCTGCACGGCGTCGATCAGCAGGATCACCACTTCGGCGAATTTCACCGCGCGGATCGTATCGCCCGCCGACAGTTTCTCGAGCTTGCTCTCGACCCGCGCCTTCTTGCGCAGGCCCGCGGTATCGAACAGCTTGATGGGGCGGCCATGCCATTCCCAGGGGACCGAGATACTGTCGCGCGTCAGGCCCGCTTCCGGCCCGGTGATCATGCGGTCCTCGCCCAGCAGGCGGTTGATCAGGCTGGACTTGCCGACGTTGGGCCGGCCGACGACGGCGATGCGCAACGGCTTCTGGGGATCTTCCTCGACCTCGACATCGGGGTCGAAGGGCTCCGGCGCCTCGCTGTCCTCGCCATCATCCTCGTCCGGCCAGGGGTTGATGCCCTTGGCCCGCAGACGATCGACGATCGTCTCGTAAAGATCGAGCATTCCATCGCCATGTTCGGCCGACAGGTTGACGCAATCGCCAAGGCCCAGTTCCCAGGCCCCGGTGGCGCCGATCTGGCCTTCCTTGCCCTCGGCCTTGTTGGCGCAGACGACGATCGGCGTCTCGCTCTTGCGCAAGAGGCGCGAGAAGGCGAGATCGAGCGGCGTCACGCCGGCGCGGGCATCGAACAGGAACAGGACGACATCGGAATCGCCGATGGCCCGTTCGGTCTGGCGGCGCATCCGGCCTTCCATCGAATCGTCGACCACATCCTCGAAACCGGCGGTATCGAAGACCGAGAAGACGAGATCGCCCAGCCGGCCGTCACCTTCGCGGCGGTCGCGGGTCACCCCCGGCGTGTCGTCGACGAGGGCGAGCTTCTTGCCGACGAGGCGGTTGAACAGGGTCGATTTGCCGACATTGGGCCGGCCGACGATGGCAACCCTGAATTTGGCGTGTTCCGAGACCATCGGGTCCCCTTCCGGTGAAATGCAAAGCGGCACGCGCCCCCGTGGCCGCGTGCCGCCCGTTTGCGTCCTGTCGTATCAGCGCAGCGCGACAAGCGTCCCGCTGGTGGTCAGCACATAGACCGTGCCGTTGGCGACCACGGGCGTGATCACGGTCCGGCCCGGCAATTCGATCGCGCCCAGCACCTCGCCCGAATAGGGCGAGACGGCGGTCATCACGCCGGTGTTGGAAGCCAGCAGCAGGCGGTCGCCGGCCAGCACTGGGCCGGCCCAGACGATGGCGCCGGTGGCGTCCTTCTCGTCCTCGAAGCGCGGCAGCGGGGTGACCCAGCGCACGCGGCCCTCGTTGCGGGTCAGGCAGATCAGCTCGTTCTCGTCCGACAAAAGATAGATGTAATCGCCGCCGGCCCAGGGCGTGCCCGAGGAGCCGATGGCGCGATCCCACAGACGGCTGCCGGTGCGCAGTTCGATGCCGACCGTCGAGCCGCTGTGGCTGGTGGCGAAGACGTCGCCGCGATCGATGACGACCTGGCCGCGGATATCGTTGAGGGCGGCGATCGGCGTCGTGGCGCCGGTGCGGATCAGATTGTCCGACCAGACGACGCGGCCGTTCTCGACCCGGAGCGCGAAAATCTCGCCCGAGGAGAAGGGCACCACCACGGCCTCGCCCGCGACGGCGGCCGACGCGGCGCCAAGGAAGCCGGCGCTTTCCGAAATGCCGACATGGTTCCACAGCACGTCGCCATTGTCGGTCGACAGGGCGAAGAGCTGGTTGTCCTGGGTGACGGCGAAGACCCGGCCGCCGTTCACGGTCGGGCCGGAGCGGAAGGGAATGCCGATCGACCGCTTCCACACGACGCTGCCGTCCGTGGCATTGAGCGCGTAGACATCGCCGTAGCCGGTCGAGGCATAGACCCGGCCCTGGTCATAGGCGACACCGCCGAAGAAGCCGGTCGGCGAATCCTCGTCCTCGGGCTGCAGGCTGGCCGACCAGCGATGCTTGCCGTCGAGATCGAGGGCATTCACATGGGCCGAGGTGTCGAGCACATAGACCGAATCGCCGCTGACCACGGGCTGCGCGACGAGGCGCGTGTCGGCCGAATCGCCCGAACCCGCGTTGGCGGTCCACACCACCTTGAGGTCGCCGCCGACTTCGAGGTGATACATGGCATGAGACGGATAGCCGCCCGGCTGCGGCCATTCGGCGTTGGCATAGGGCGGCGGCAGCTGCACCGGCACGTCGGCGATGGACGCATCCGGCATCACCGTGATCGACTGGCTGGGCAGGACGGCGATGCGCTCGCCCTCGACCTGCTGGGTCGGTCCCGAGTCGAAGGGATTGAGGCTCGAGCAGGCGCCGAGCAGACCGGCGAGCATGGCCGCGGCCAGCGGCGCGAGGGAGGAGCGGTAACGACGGCTTGCGATCATGGGCGTTGCCCCTCGCTCTCGGGCTGTGGTGCGGACGGCTGGGCCGGGGCAGCCGCTAAACGGCCCCCCAGTGCATCAAGGACTTCCTGGGCACGGCCTTTCAGCCGCGAAGGTGCCGCACTATCGTCGACGACTTCGGCAAGAAGACGGCGGGCATCATCGGTGGCGCCGGCCTTCAGGCGGACGTAGGCGCGCAATTCCTTCACCGCCGGGGCAAAACCGGCGGCATCGCCGACCGCGTCAAGCCGAGCATCGAGATCGGCCGCGGGCGCCGTATCCATCAGGGCCTGCACCGCCAGAAGGCGGGCCAGCGCGGCGATCGAGATATCGGTGCTGGTGGTCGCGACCTTGTCGTAGGCCGCGACGGCCGTCGCGACATCGCCGGTGGCGAGGGTTGCCGCGGCGGCATTCATCCGCGCGAGATCGCCATAGGTGCCGCCCGCCGAATTCGCGAGTTCGTCGAACGCCTTGGCGGCTTCCGCCTGCTTGTTGTCGGTGACGAGCTGGGCCGCCGCCGCCATGGCCTCGGCATTGGCGGCGAGTCGGGACGCGGTATAGTCACGCCAGCCGATATAGCCGCCGACGCCGACGAGAAGGCCGAGCGAAAGCGCGATGACCGCCGTACCATAGCGACGCCAGAACCCGACAAGGCGTTCCCGCCGCAGGTCTTCGTCGATTTCCTGAAAAATGTCGGACACTTGTACCCCACGGAAGGCAGCGCTGGCCGAAAAGGCGAGGAACGATAGCCAAAGCCCGCAGCCTTGGCAAACACGCCGGGCCGCTTCTTACGTCCCGGTGCCGCCGGGGCCCCGGTTGTCGCCCTTGAGGCGGTAGGTATAGGCTTCGCTCGGGAACTGCCGGCCGCGCACCTCGGCCGCGTAGGCGGCGGCGGCCTCGCCGATCGCCACGCCGAGCTCGGCATAGCGTTTCACGAATTTGGGCGTCCGGTTGGACATGCCCAGCATGTCGTCGATCACCAGCACCTGGCCGTCGCAGGCCGCGGAGGCACCGATGCCGATCGTCGGCACGTCGACGCTTTCGGTCACGCGGACCGCCAGCGGCTCGCTCACCGCCTCGACGACGATGGAGAAAGCCCCCGCGTCGGCGACGGCCATCGCATCGGCGATGATCGCGTCCCAGCCCGCCGTGTCCTTGGTGCCAAGGGCGGCATAGCCACCGCTGGCATTGACCGATTGCGGCAGCAGGCCGATGTGGCCCATGACCGGAATGCCCCGGGCGGTCAGAAAGCGGATGGTTTCGGCCATCACGACCCCGCCTTCCAGCTTCACGGCCGAAGCCCCGGTTTCCTGGAGGATGCGCACGGCGTTGCGATAGGCCAGCGCCGGGCTTTCCTCATAGGTGCCGAAGGGCATGTCGATGACGACCAGCGCCTTGGTCGAGCCCCGCGCGACGGCGGCGCCATGGGCGATCATCATGTCGATCGTGACCGGCACCGTGCTGGGCAGGCCATAGACCACCATGCCCAGCGAATCGCCAACCAGCAGCAGATCCGCGTGCGGATCGAGCAGCTGGGCCATCGGCGCGGTATAGGCGGTCAGACATACGATCGGCTCCCCGCCCTTGCGGGCGCGGAGCCGGGGAACCGTATTGGCTTTTACAACGGTCGACTGGGCCGACATGACGCGCGAACCTCGATCGACCTGAACGTCAGATGAAGACGGCCGAATGGCCGATCATGCCACGCCGTCGCGCTGGGCGCGCTTGCGCGCCAGCTTGCGGGCACGACGGACAGCTTCAGCCTTTTCGCGGGCACGCTTCTCGGAGGGCTTCTCGTAATGGCCGCGCAGGCGCATCTCGCGGAAGATACCCTCGCGCTGCATACGCTTCTTGAGAGCGCGCAGCGCCTGATCGATATTGTTGTCCCGCACCAAAACCTGCATTCGACTAACCTCTTCATGCTCCTCTGCCCGGCGGCGGACATTCCAGCGGAGCGCGATCGAAAAGAAAACCCGTTCGGTGGATGGATAGCCACTCCACCGGAGGACGGCTGTATATCACGCACCCATCGCCTTGGGAAGGGCCACGCATCAGGCTGAAATCGCGCCGCGCGGGGCTCCGAAACGGGCGGGAATCGTACCATGCTGCCACTATCTTTCCACATTCCTCATGTTAGTGTGCGGCGCCAGTAGGCCATCGCGGGCCATTGCGGGACGGACGATCATCTTGGGCGAAACGCGGGATACCTTGGGTACGGCGCATGTCTTCCGTGCACCATCCATGTTGCTGAAGTGGTTGCGCTCGCCGTTCAAGATCGGCGCGGTCGCTCCCTCCAGTCGCTATCTCGCGCGCGAAATGGCCGCCCAGGCGGATCTGTCCCGACCCGGCCCCATCGTCGAGCTGGGCGGGGGCACGGGCGCCATCACGAAGGCCCTGCTGGCCCGCGTGAATCACGAGCGGCTCTTTACCGTCGAATTCGATCGCGATCTGGCGCAGACCCTGCGCAGCCGCTTTCCCCGCCTGCAGGTCGTCGAAGGCGATGCCTGCGAACTAGTCGCCCTGATGGCGGCGCGCGGCGTCGACCGGGCGGCCTGCGTCGTTTCGGGCCTGCCCCTCCTTGGAATGCCGCCCTCGGTGCAGCGCCGTATCGTCGGCGCCGCCTTCGAGCTGATGGGGGACGGTGGCCGCTTCGTGCAGTTTACCTATGGACCGGCCTCGCCCCTGCGCCCGCATCTGCTGGCCGACATGGGCCTGACGGCGCGGCGGTGTGGTCATGTCCTGCTGAATATCCCGCCCGCACGGGTCTGGTGTTACGAAAAGGCTGGCGCGCGTTGACGCCGGCCTTGGTATTGAGGTATTGCGCCCCTTTCAACCAAGGGGCGTCCGAGGTCTGGAGAAGAATATGCGCAGTATCGTGAAAGGTCTGGCCCTCAGTGTGGGGCTCGCCCTTGCCGCCGGCATTACCGTCATGCCGCCGGCCCCGGCCCATGCCGCCGAAGCCGAGCCGGCCACCATCGCCTTCGTCGACGTGCCGCGCATCATGCGCGACAGCGCGGCGGCGAAAAGCGTCCGGACCCAGCTCGAGCGTCAGGAAAAGGCCTATGAAGCCGAGATCAAGGCCCAGACCGACAAGCTGCGCGCCGACGAAGACGCCCTGAAAAAGCAGCGCGCCAGCATCGCCGCCGATGCCTTCGCCGCCAAGCAGAAGGAATTCCAGGGCAAGGTCGATGCCCTGCGCCAGCAGGTCGAGCGTCGTCGCCAGCAGATGTCCTTCGCCCAGGACGACGCGATGAAGAAGCTCGAGCCGGTGTTCAACCAGATCGTCGCCGAAGTCGCCAAGGAAGTCAGCGCCACCATCGTTCTCGACACCGCGCGCGTCCTGGTCTCGTCGAACAATCTCGACATCACCGAGACCGTGATGTCCCGTCTCGACGCCAAGCTGCCGTCGATCACGGTGAATTTCAACGCGCCGGCCGCGCCGGTCGCCCCCGGTGGTGGTGCCCTGCCCCCGCCGCCGCGCCCCAACAAATAACAGATCCCGATCACGGGGCCGGTCGAAACCTCGACCGGCCCCGTTTCCTTTAGGGCCACGACAGGCCATTCTGTCGGTTGCCGCGTGCCGCGTCCTCGGGAGCAGATGATGCGCTTCACTTCCGCCCTTCGCTCGATGGCGGCGGGCCTCGCCCTTCTGTCTTCAACCGCGTCGCCCCCTGCCCTTGCCGAGAGCCGGGCCTTTCCGGTTGAAATTTCCGTGGTCGCGGTCACCCCGCTGACGAACAGCATCGAGGCGGTAGGCACCCTGCGGTCCGGGGAAACCGTCATCATCCGGCCCGAGATCGCCGGCCGCGTCAGCCGCATCCTGTTCGAGGAAGGCCGCCCGGTCGCCGCCGGCACGCCGCTCGTCGAACTCGACGCCTCGACCTTTATGGCGGAAGTCGCCGTCGCCCGCGCCGACCTCGCCCTGGCCGAGGCGGAAGCCGAGCGGGCCCGCACGCTCTTCGCCCAAAAGACGGGCACCGGCCGCGCCCGCGACGAGGCGACCGCCCGCCTGGCGACGACGAAAGCCGCCCTGCAACTGGCCGAGGCGCAATTCGCCAAGACCCGGATCGTCGCCCCCTTCGGCGGCATCCTGGGCCTGCGCGAGGTCAGCGTCGGCGACGTGGTCCAGCCCGGGCAGGCCATGGTCAATCTCGAGTCGATCGATCCCCTGAAGCTCGATTTCGCCGTGCCCGAGACCATGCTGACCCGGCTGGCGGTCGGCCAGACGGTCGATATCGTCCTCGACGCCCGGCCGGGCGAGCATTTCGCCGGCACGGTCTATGCCATCAACCCGGCGATCGACGATGCCGGCCGGGCGATTCACCTGCGCGCCCTGGTGCCCAATCCGGAAGGCCGTCTGCGGCCCGGCCTCTTCGCCCGCGCCCGGCTCGACACCGCCCCGTCCGGCGACAGCATGACCGTGCCCGAACAGGCCCTGACCGCCCGTCACGGCAAGGTCTATGTCTACAAGGTGACGGGGGACACGGTCGCCGAGACCGAAGTGACCCTGGGCCGCCGATTGAGTGGCAGCGTCGAGGTTCTGTCCGGCCTTGGCCCCGGCGACACGATCGTCACCGCCGGCCAGCAGCGCCTGCGCGACGGCGCGAAGATCGAGGTTGTCGCCCCCGATGGCACGCCCGCCCAGCGCACGGGCGGCTGAAACCGGAGGCGATGTCATGAACCTGACCGAGATCTGCATCCGCCGGCCGGTTTTCGCGACGGTTTTGTCCCTCGTCATCTGCCTGGTCGGCATCGTCGCCTGGCAGCGCCTGTCGGTACGGGAATACCCGAATATCGACGTGCCCGTGGTCAATGTCCGCACCGATTACACGGGCGCGAGCGCGGCGGTGATCGAAAGCCAGATCACCCAGGTGCTGGAAGATTCGATCTCCGGCCTCGACGGCATCGACACCATCACCTCGACCAGCCGCGACGGCCGCAGCGCCATCACCGTCCGCTTCAGTCTGGGGGTCTCGCCCGATGTCGCCGCCAGCGACGTGCGCGACCGGGTCTCGCGCGTGCGGGGCCGCCTGCCCGAGGCGGTGGACGAGCCGATCATCGCCAAGGTCGAGGACGATGCCCAGCCGATCATCTATCTGTCGATCAACGCCGAAGGGGTGAGTCGGCTGGTGGTGTCGGAAGTCGCCGACACGCTGGTCGTCGACCGGCTGCAGACGATTCCCGGTGTCTCCTCCGTCGAGTTGCGGGGCGAGCGGCTCTATTCCATGCGTGTCTGGCTCGACCGCTCGCGCATGGCCGCCTTCGGCATCACGGTGCAGGATATCGAAGATGCCCTGCGCGCGCAGAACCTGACCGTGCCCGCCGGCCGCATCGAATCGGACCAGCGGGAATTCACCGTCGAATCCCGCACCGACCTCGCGACGCCCGAGGAATTCTCCGCCGTCATCCTGCGCCGCGACGGCACCTATCTGGTCCGTCTCGGCGATGTCGCCCGGATCGAACTCGGCCCCGAGAACGAGCGTATCCTCGCCCGTTACAATGGCCGCGAGTCGGTCACCGCCGCCGTCATCAAGCAGGCGACGGCCAATCCGCTCGATATTTCCGAGGAATTGCGACGTCGCCTGCCCGAGATCCGCGCCGTTCTGCCGGCGGGCTATGAACTGACCATTTCCTACGACAGTTCGATCTTCATCGATCGCTCGATCGAGGCCGTTTACAGCACGATCATCGAGGCGGTCGGCCTCGTCGTCATCGTCATCTTCCTGTTCCTGCGCAGCGTCAGGGCGACGCTGATCCCGATCATCACCATCCCGGTCTCGCTGATCGGCGCCTGCGCCATCATGTATGGCTTCGGCTTCACCCTGAACACCGTGACTCTGCTCGCCTTCGTGCTGGCGATCGGCCTCGTCGTCGACGACGCCATCGTCATGCTGGAGAACATCTTCCGCCATATCGAAGCGGGGATGCGCCCGCTCGAGGCCGCGATACGCGGCGCGCGGGAAATCGCCTTCGCCGTCATCGCCATGACGCTGACCCTCGCCGCGGTCTATGCCCCGGTCGCCTTCGCCGAAGGCCGCATCGGCCGGCTGTTCGCCGAATTCGCCCTGACCCTCGCGGGCGCCGTGCTGGTATCCGGTTTCATCGCGCTGACCCTGACACCGATGATGTGCGGCCTTCTCCTGCGCCATCAGACCAACCACGGGCGGGTCTACCGCGCGATCGAGCGGGCCTTCACCGCGCTCGACCGGGGCTATGGCCGCGCGCTGTCCGGCGCCCTGCGCATCTGGCCCCTCGTCCTCATGCTCGGCCTTGGCATCGGCATCGCCAATGTCTTCCTGTTCCGGGCCCTGCCCTCGGAACTCGCGCCGGTCGAGGATCGCGGCACCGTCAACATTCGCGGCACCGCGCCCGAGGGCTCCACCCTCGATTACACCGCGCGCTATGGCGCCATCGTCGAGACACTGGCGGAGGATATACCCGAGGTCGCGGGCGTTCTCTTCATCGTCGGCGCGCCCGATGTGACCACGGTCATCTCCACCCTCACCCTCAAGGCCTGGGAAGAGCGGGGGCGCAGCCAGCAACAGATCGTGCGCGCCATCGCCGCCCGGCTGTCCCGGGTGCCCGGCATCAACATCTACGCCAGCAATCCGCCGTCGCTGGGCCAGAACCCGCGCGAGAAGGCGGTGCAATTCGTCATCCAGTCGAGCGGCAGCTTCGCCGAACTCGACGAGATCGCCCAGAAGATGATCCGCGCCGTCGCCGACAATCCGGGCCTCGCGGATGTCGATTCCGACCTGACGCTGAACAAGCCCCAGCTCGATGTCTCGATCGACCGGGAAAAGGCGGCCAGCCTCGGCATTGACGCCGCGGTGATCGCCCGCACGCTGGAAACCTTCTTCGGCGGCCGCCAGGTCACCCGCTTCGACCGCGACGACAAGCAGTACGACGTCATCGTCGCGGTCGAGGATGCCGACAAGCGCCAGCCCTCGGACCTCACCTCGCTCTATGTCCGGGCGGCCTCGGGGACGATGGTGCAGGTCTCCAATCTCGCCAGCGTGCGCGAGCTGGTCGGCCCCAAGGAATTGCTGCGCTTCAACAAGTCGCGCTCGGCGACGATCACGGCCAATCTCGCGCCCGGTTACAGCCTCGGTCAGGCCCTGTCCTTCATGGAGGTGAAGGCGCGGGAAGTGCTGCCGCCCGGCTACCGCTTCGATTACGCGGGGCAGAGCCGCGAATTCCGCGAAGCCTCCGGCTCGCTCTATGTCACCTTCCTGCTGGCGCTCGCCTTCATCTTCCTCGTCCTCGCCGCCCAGTTCGAGAGTTTCGTCTCGCCCGTCGTCATCCTTCTGTCCGTGCCCCTGTCGATCGCCGGGGCGCTGGCCGCGCTGCTGCTCTCGGGCGGGACGCTGAACGTCTACAGCCAGATCGGCCTCATCACCCTGGTCGGCCTCATCTCGAAACACGGCATCCTGATCGTCGAATTCGCCAATCATCTGGTGGCCGAGGGACGCAGCCGGCAGGGCGCGGTGATCGAGGCGGCGCGCCTGCGCCTCCGCCCCATTCTGATGACGACGGGCGCCATGGTGCTGGGTGCCCTGCCCCTCGCCCTCGCCAGCGGTCCCGGCGCCGAAAGCCGCCAGGGCATCGGCTGGGTCATCGTCGGCGGCCTGTCCTTCGGCACGGTGCTGACCCTCTTCGTCGTGCCCACGGTCTATCTTCTGGTCGGGCGCAAAGGGGCGCGTGTCGCGGTGGAGGACGCGGCGGTTTCTGCTAGTCTGCCGCGATCATGACCGACACATCCTCCCTGCCCACCATCACCCTGCTGGCGGGCCACGACCGCCGCGTCTCCGGCGGCCACCCCTGGGCCTATTCCAACGAATTGCGCCTCGACGCCGAGGCGAAGGCGATTCCGCCCGGCACCCTCGTCCGCCTGTCGCGCGCCGACAGCAAGCCGATCGGCATCGCCACCTTCAATCGCAACACGCTGATCGCCGCCCGGCTGATCCTGCGCAGCGACACGGCAAGGCCCGGCGCCGTCAACCGCGCCTTCCTGGAGACCCGGTTGCGCGCCGCCCTGTCCTTACGGGAGCGATTCTTCGACGCGCCCTATTACCGCCTCGTCCACGCCGAAGGCGACGGCCTGCCCGGCTTCATCATCGACCGCTATGGCGATACCTGCGTCGTCCAGGCCAATACCGCCGGGGCGGAGCGCCTGACCGAGCTGCTGCTCGATGCCCTCGACACGGTGCTGGCGCCCGCCGCCATCATCCTGCGCAACGACAGCCCCTACCGCGAACTGGAAGGCCTGACGAAGGAGATCCGCCTCGCGAGGGGGGCCATCGCGACCCCGCCCGAGGCGGTCGAATTCGGTGTCCGCCACGGTGTCGATCCCCTCGACGGGCAGAAGACCGGCTGGTTCTTCGACCTGCACGAGGCCCGCGGCCTCATCGCCCGGCTGGCCCGGGGCGGCACCATGCTCGACCTGTGCTGCCACACCGGCGCCTTTGGCCTGTCGGCCCTGAAGGCCGGTGCCAAGTCCGCCCTGCTGGTCGACCGCGCCCAGCCGGCGCTGACCCAGGCCGAGGCGACGGCGCGGGCCAATGGCCTCGCGGCGGGTGCCGAATTCCGCCGCGCCGACCTGTTCGATGCCGCGAATGCCCTCGCGGCGGAGGAACGGCGTTTCGATGTCGTGGTGGCGGATCCGCCCAGTTTCGCCAAGTCGCGGAAGGACGTGCCGCAAGCCCTGAAGGCTTACCGCAAGCTGGCGCAGGGCGCCGCCACGCTGGTTTCGCCCGGCGGTTTCCTGTTCATCGCCTCGTGCAGCCATAATATCGAGACGGAGTCCTTCACCACCGAAGTCGCGCGCGGCATCGCCAATGCCGGGCGCGAGGGGCGGATTATCGTCGCCGGGGGCGCCGGCCCCGACCATCCCGTGCATCCCCTGCTGCCCGAGACCGGATATCTGAAGTGGCTCGTGCTCGCGCTCGACTGAGCGCCCTCGCGCTGGCCGCCGCGCTTCTGGCGACGGCGGCGGCGCGGGCCGAGACGGTCGACGTCGCGCTGGTGCTGGCGCTCGATTCGTCATCCTCGGTCGATCGGGACGAATTCTTCCTGCAAAGCCAGGGCATCGCCGCCGCCTTCGCCGACGAGGAGGTGCAGGCAGCGATCGCCGCCGGCCCGAACAAGGCGATCGCGGTCGCCGTCCTCGAATGGTCGCAGCCCGGGCGGGCGCGGGTCGACCTCGGCTGGCAGAAGGTGACGGCGGAAACCGCGCCCGCCTTCGCCGAGGCGATCTTCAACAATCCCCGCTACATCGCAGGCGGCGGCACCGGCGTCGGCGCCGCCCTGTTCCGGGCCGGCGCCCTCGCCGATCAGGTGCCGTTCCAGCCTTTACGCCGGGTCATCGACCTGTCGGGCGACGGCAAGAACAGCGCCGGCCCGCCGGCCGCCCCGGTGCGCGACGCGCTCGTCGCCCGGGGCATCACGGTGAACGCCCTCGCCGTCGTCAATGCCGAGGCGGATGTCGACGATTATTACCGGGCGGAGGTGATCGGCGGCCCCGGCGCCTTCGTCGAGGTCGCCCGCGACTACGAGGATTTCGTCAACGCGATCAAGCGAAAGCTCCTGCGCGAATTGAAGACCGAAGCCCTGGTCGCCGCCGTCACGCCCGCTCGACCCTGAGCGACGTCCCCTCGGCCCCGACCACCCGCACCCTCGTCCCCACCGGCAGATCCGGCCCGGTCACCTTCCAGCTCGAGCCGCCGAGATGGGCGCGGCCCTGGCCGTTCCCGATCGCCTCGGTCAGCACGGCTTCGGTGCCGATCAGGGCATCGGCCCGCTGATTGAGGCCCGGCTGGGCCTCGGGCGGCCGGCGGCGCAGCCACTTCTGGCCAACGAGCAGCGACAGGCCACTGGCGATCGCGAAGACCAGCAGCTGATGCACCAGATCAGATCCGGGCAGCGCGAGCAGCAGGGTGCCGGTCACCGCCCCGCCGATCGCGAGCCACAGGAAGATCACGCCGGGCGCCAGGATCTCGAGGATCAGCAGCACCCCGGCCAGGGCATACCAGTACCAGAAGACCATCTCGGGCATGGCGTCAGGCGTCCTTGCCGGGCTTGCCCGGGCCGTGGCGCGTCAGGTCGGCGATGCCGGAAATCGCGCCCATGATCCCCGTCGCCTCCAGCGGCAGGAAGGTGATCTTGTTGTTGGGCGCCATGCCGATGCCGGCCAGGGCTTCGATATATTTCTGGCCCAGGAAGTAATTCACCGCGTCGGTGCCGCCCTTGGCGATGGCTTCCGAGACCATGTTGGTGGCGCGGGCCTCCGCCTCGGCCGAGCGCTCCCGCGCCTCGGCATCGCGGAAGGCGGCTTCGCGCCGGCCTTCGGATTCGAGGATCGCCGCCTGTTTTTCGCCCTCGGCCCGCTTGATGCTGGCCTCGCGCACGCCTTCGGCCTCGAGGATGGTGGCGCGCTTCTCGCGTTCCGCCTTCATCTGACGGGCCATGGCATGGACCATGTCCTCGGGCGGGGCGATGTCCTTCAACTCGATCCGGGTGATCTTCACGCCCCAGGGCTGGGTCGCCTCGTCGATGATCACCAGCAGCTTGTCGTTGATCTCGCTGCGCCTCGACAACACGTCATCAAGGTTCATCGCGCCCATCACGGAACGGATGTTGGTGAGCGTGAGGTTGATCAGGGCCGCCATCAGATTCTGCACCTCATAGGCGGCCTGGGCCGGATTGATCACCTGATAGAAGGTGACCGCGTCGCAGGTCACGATGGCATTGTCGAGGGTGATGATCTTCTGCGACGGAATGTCGAGCACGACTTCCTGCGTGCTAAGCTTGGCGCCGATCTGGTCGATCAGCGGAAAGATGAAATTGAGGCCGGGCTGCAGCGTCCTCGTGTAGCGACCGAATCGCTCCAGCGTATAGGCGTGGCCCTGCGGCACGGTCTTCACCCCCATGAAGACCGTGATCACGACCAGAATCAGCAGAACCAGCACAAAAGCGCCGAAACCTTCCATTTCCCCCTCCCCTCGCAATCATCGGGTTCGGCATACTATAGCAGCCTCTGCCGCTGCCCCCCAATGAACGGCGTCACAATGCGTATCCTTTGCGTCCAGAATGATCTTCGCACGCCCCCCGGCCTCGTCGGCCTCGGCATGATGCAGGCCGGCGCCCGGCTCGATGTCATCGCCCCGCACCACCATTGGTCCAGCCTCGATCCGCGCCAGGGCACGCCCGTGCCCGACGACCCGGGCGATTACGATGCCCTGCTCGTCCTCGGCGGGCCGATGCACGCCAATAACGACAAGGATTTCCCGCCCCTGGAACGGACCGCCGGCCTGATCCGCCAGTTCGCCGCGCTCGACCGGCCGGTGCTGGGCATCTGCCTCGGCTCGCAGCTGATCGCCCGGGCCTTCGGGGCCAGGGTCTATCCGCACGGAATGACCGAGGTCGGCTTCCGCCCCCTCGACCTGACCGGGGCCGCCGCGACGGATCCGCTGTTGGCGGGACTGTCGCCACGGGTCCATATCATGCAATGGCACGAAGACACCTTCGACCTGCCCGAGGGCGCGGATCTGCTGATGACCGGGCCGGAATGTCGCAATCAGGCCTTCCGCATCGGCCGCGCGACCTATGCCTTCCAGTGCCATTTCGAGGTCACCGGCGATATCGCCCGCACCTGGGTCCAGACCCAGGCCGAATGGCTGGCCCGCAACCAGCCCGAGGTCATGGCCGGCTTCGAGGACAGCCTGCACCGCCACCTGCCCGGCGCCGCCCGCTTCGCCGCCACGGTGACCGAGCGCTTCCTCGGCCTCCTTCGCTAGACCTCGGCCCGGAGATGTGCAGGATGACGACGTGAATCCCCTTCCCTTTCCGTGCATATCATCGACATGACGATCACCCGCCGCCACCTGATGGCTTTCGGCGCTGGCCTGGCCCTCGGTATTCCCGGCACCCGCGCCCTGGCTTCGGCGCCGCTGCATCTGCTGGCCCCGGCGGCCTATGGCGAGGCCGCGTTTCTGTCCAGCCTGAAGGTCGTGGCCAGGACCGGTTTCGATCTGCAGCCGCTGGGCGGCGACGACGATGCCCTGGCGCTGCTGAACCCGCTCCCTCCCGGGGCGACGGCGGCGCAGCGAGCGGCGCGGCCATCCCTGGTCATCGCCGCCCACCCCTGGCTGCGCGGCATCCTGTGGCCCGAAGGCGCGGTCGATCCCCTGGGCAAGGACGGCAGCGCCCCCGCCTCGGACTTCGAGCTCGCGCCCGGTCTGCGGCCGGGCCTCGCGGAACTCGAGATCGGGCTGGAAGGCCATTATCTGGTGGGGCGGCCCCTGCGCTTCGAGCTTGCCGCGGTCGGGGTCGACAGCCGGCGGGTTTCGGTTTCAGCGCTCGATGACATCGGCCTGTCGCTGATCGACGATCCCGTGTTGTCGGGCCGCTACGGGCTTGTCGCCGACGCACGCAGCCTGCTGCCCATGGCCATGCTCTATTGCGGGCTGGACCCGTTCCGCCTGCAGCTCGACAGCGAGCTTCGCCGTTTCGAAGCCGGCGCGCACCGGCTGCTCGAGCGGGCGGCGGTGGTCGCGGCAACCCCGGCCGAGGCGGTCGCCGCCCTGGCGGAGGGGCGGATCGATCTGGCGCTGCCCCTTGGGCTTGGTGCCCTCGCCGCGGCCCGGCTGGCCGGAAATCCGCATCTGGGCGTTGCCGTTCCGGGCCGCGGCCCCCTGGCGGGCCGGGCGGCCTTCTACATCCTCGACATGCTGGCCCTGCCCATCCAGTGCCCCCAGCCCGAGGCCGCCCGCGCCATTTTCGCGGCGATCAACAGCCAGCCGATCGTCAGCGCCCTGGCGCATCTTGGCGGGCTTTGTCCAGCGGCCGGCCTGATGGCGCCGGGCAATGCCGACGTGCTTTCCGGGGCGGAGCGTCAGGCCCTCGATTTCGAAGCCTGGCCCCGCCTGCTCGGCCGCTGCGCCGCCATGGCCCTGGTGCCGGAGCGGCGCCGCCTGCAACCCGTGCTCGACGCCGCCATCGCCGCCCGGAAATGAAAAGGGGGCGCCAGACCGGCGCCCCCTTTCCCGCGATCGCCAAAGGGCGATCAGTGCCTCGCGATCGCCAAAGGGCGATCAGTGCATGCTCCGCATCAGCGCCGTCCGCTCCTCTTCCGAGAGCGGCGGATATTTTTTCGGGAAGACCTGCTGAATGACGGCGATCAGTGCCGGCAGCAGCGTGACCGCGCCGATCATGTTCACCATGAACATGAAGGTCAGCAGCATTCCCATGTCGGCCTGGAACTTCAGCTCCGAGAAGCTCCAGGTCGAGACACCGACGGCCAGGGTGAAGCCGGTGAACATCGTCGCCGAACCCACGTCCTTCAGCGCCTGCTCGTAGGCGTGGAAGGGCGATTTGCCGAGGCGCATGTAGCGCTGGATACGGTTGTACTCGTAGATGCCGTAATCGACGCCGATACCGACCGCGATCGCCAGCACCGGCAGGGTCGAGATCTTCAGGCCGATCTGCGCCATGGTCAGGAACATGTTGCCGATGATCGTCGAGAGGATCAGCGGCAACACGCAGCAGAGCGAGCCACGCCATTCCCGATAAGTCAGGAAGACGAGGCAGATCACCACCGCGTAGACCCAGAGCAGCATCGGGATTTCCTGCTCCTCCACCACCTCATTGGTGGCGGCGGTCACGCCGATCGAGCCGGCGGCGAGACGGATCTGCATCCCCTCGAGCTGGTTCTCCGGCTGGGCGCGGAAGTCCTTCACCGCGGCGACCACCTTCTTGATCGTGACGGCCTTGCTGTCCTTGGTGAAGATCAGCAGCGGCAGCACGGTGCAGGTGGTGTTCAGGGTCATGGTCGAGGTCGGGATGGGACCGACCGCCTGGGCGAGAACCGAGGTGTTACGGGGCAGGAAGTACCACTTCAGATTACCCTCGCGCCACATGGAGCCGACCATCTTGGCCAGCAGTGGCAGGCCGATGGTGGACTGCACGCCCGGTACATTGGCCATTTCCCACTGGAAGCGGTCGAGGACGGCCATGTACTTGTGGTCGACGCAGGCGCCTTCCGGCGTCTCGACGATCACGGTCAGGATGTTCACGCCGATGTCGAAATTGTCGACGACATAGCGGGTATCCTGATTGTAGCGGCTCTCGGGGCGGAGTTCCGCGGCACCGGCATGAACGTCGCCGATCTGCAGTCCCTTGGAAATGTGAACGCCGACGGCCCCGAGGATCAGACAGCCGATCACCATGATCCAGGCGTTGCGCGGCTTGGCGATGCGCGCGACATAGGGCCAGACCTTCTCGCGCTTCTCCATCTGCTTCTTCACGCGGCGGGCATAGTCGCCGGTCGGCGCGATGTAGCTGGCCAGCAGTGGCAGCATGATCAGGTTGGAGACGATCTTCAGCCCGATACCGATCGAAGCCGTGACCGCCAGTTCGCGGATCATGCCGATCGGAATGAGATAAAGCGTCGCGAAACCGGCAAGGCAGGTCGACAGCGCGATCGATCCCGGCACCAAAAGGAAGGTGAAGGTATCGCGCGCGGCCTGTTCCTTGGTCTTGCCGTTGGCGATCTCGGCCGAGACCATGTTGATCTGCTGCACGCCGTGGGAAACGCCGATGGCGAAGACCAGGAAGGGCACCAGCACGGCGAGCGGATCGAGATTATAGCCCATCAGGTGCAGAATGCCGAACTGCCAGGTCAGCGAGCACAGCGAGGCCGACAGGGTAACGAAGGTCAGCAGCCAGGACCGGCAATAGAGCCAGAGCATCATCACCGTCAGGGCGAAGGCGACGGCCATGAACTCGACCACGCTTTCGGCGCCCTTCTTGATGTCGCCCATCACCTTGGCGAAACCGACGATCTTCACCGAGATGCCGTCCTTCTCGTACTTCTGACGGAAGGCTTCGAGGTCGTCGGCGACGCGGAAGTAATCGAGACGCTCGCGGGTTTCGGGATCGATGTCCTGCAACTCGGCCGAGATCATCGTGGATTCGAAGTTATTCGCCACCATGCGCCCGACGATGCCCGCCTTCAGCACATTGGCGCGCACGATCGACATCGAGGCATCGTCGGCCCGGAAATCGGCGGGGATCACGTCGCCGGCATTGATGCCTTCCTCGGTGATTTCGAGGTAGCGGGTATTCGGCGTCCACAGTGACGCCAGTGTCGGCCGGGAAACGCCGCGAATATAGAAAATATCGTCGGTCGCCGCCTTCAGGACCTTCAGATAGTCGGACGTGAAGATCGTCTTGTCCTTGGTGTTCTCGAGGACGACGATGATGCGGTTGGCCCCAGCGAAGTCATCGCGATACTTCTGGAAAGTCTCGATATACTCGTGACCGATCGGCAGCATCTTTTCAAAGCCGGTGTCCATGCGGAGCTTCGTGGCCTGAAAACCCATCAGCACCGTCAGCACAGCCAGGAAGACCAGAATATAGGCCCTGAATCTGAACAAGAAATTTTCGATATGCCGCAGCATCGAGTCTCCCCTTCCCCGCCGGTATTTCTCAACCGATCGTGTTGTCGCCCCTCCCTGTCGGGAGCGGTCGGTGTCTTAGGCACTTGGGAGGCGCAACCCTCCCGAATTCTTCGCTATTAGGCCGGCGCAAACGCCGCGTCAACGAACTTCATCGCCCATGAGCTACGGAATCCCTCGCGATCGGGCGCATGAGCGAAAGCATACTCACAAATGGCGTCATTCTGGCAGCATGGCCGCCAGGATTTCCGTCATGGCCCCTTTCGCGGCCCGCGGATCGAGGGCTTCAACGCGCCGCAGGGCATACCAATGGTGGAATCCGGTGACGGCCGCGATGAGCGCGATGCGCTGGTCGCGCTTCGGTTTCCGGATACCGGCCAGCTCCCGCTTGAAGGTCACGCCCACCTGCACCCGGAAGGCATATTCTACATGGGCGAAGGTCGCCTTCAGGGTCGCGGAAATGGGCGTCGCGATCTGCCCGGCCCAATAGACATTGCCCGCCCGCTCGAACAGGCAGAAACGCTGTTCGACCAGCGCGCTGATCCGCGCCTTCAACGGCAGATCGGCGGCGATCGGCTGCACCGATGGGGCGAAGCGGTTGACGCCCAGTTCCACCGCCGCGATCAGCAGGGTTTCGAGGTCGGGGAAATGCTGGAACACGGACCGGGTGGAAACCCCGGAGCGTTCGGCGATCACCTTGGCCGGGGGTTTGAACTGGCCTTCATCGAGCAGCGCGATCAGGGCGTCGAGCACGGCCGCCCGGGTGCGCTGCGATCGGGCGACGCGACCATCGATCCTGGCCTTGGGCTTGGCGGTGGACACTTCCGTCTCCGCGGCGCCCTTCCAGGCAGCGTTGACGTCTTCGCCCCACGGCAATACGGATTTTGACACGCCCGCCCCCCAGACCCGAACTCAGAACGCGGCGCAGGGTCGGCCCATGGCATCCACGGCTACGCCATCCAGATGGTATTCGCCCGTGCAGGACGACAGATCGAGCCGCACCGCGCCGCCACTGCCCGCCTTCGCGGGTTTGGCAGGCTTCACC
>NZ_JBAQRT010000093.1:0-5837 GCF_049306435.1 Zavarzinia sp. | reverse complement strand
TCCCGGCACAGGTCGGCGAGGGCGGCGGCCAGCACGGCGTCGCGGGGCGCGGGCGCGGGCGGCGGAAACAGGACGGCGGCTTCCCGCTCGATCAGGCCGGTGTCGAGATCGGCCCGATCGAAGGACGGGCAGGCGATCAGCCGGCCGAGGAAGGCGACATTGGTGGTCACCCCCGCGATCCGCACCGCCTTCAGCGCGGCGCTCATGCGGGCGAGGGCACCTTTACGGTCACGGTCCCAGACGATCAGCTTCGCCACCATCGGATCGTAATGGGGCGTGATCTCGTCGCCTTCCTCCACCCCGCTGTCCAACCGGACATGGGCGCTTTCGGCCGGGGCGTCGAAATGGGCGAGACGGCCGATGGAGGGCAGGAAGCCCCGCGTGGCATCCTCGGCATAGATCCGGGCCTCGATGGCATGGCCGTCGATCGCCAGCTGGTCCTGCGACAGGGGCAGGGGCTCGCCGGCGGCGACGCGGATCTGCCATTCGACGAGGTCCTGGCCGGTAATCATCTCGGTCACCGGGTGTTCGACCTGCAGGCGGGTGTTCATCTCCATGAAGAAGAAACGCCCGTCGTTGCCGACGATGAATTCGACCGTGCCGGCGCCGACATAGCCGACGGCGCGGGCGGCGGCGACGGCGGCATCACCCATGGCCTGGCGGCGGGCCGGATCCATGCCGGGGGCCGGGGCTTCCTCCAGCACCTTCTGGTGGCGGCGCTGCACTGAGCAGTCGCGCTCGAACAGATGGACGCAGTTGCCGTGGGCATCGCCGAAGACCTGAATCTCGATATGGCGCGGCCGGGTTACATAGCGTTCCACCAGAACGAGGTCGGAGCCGAAGGAGGCCGCCGCCTCCCGCCGGCAGGAGGCGAGGGCGCTGGCGAAATCCTCCGCCCGTTCGACGAGGCGCATACCCTTGCCGCCGCCGCCCGCCGCCGCCTTGATCAGCACGGGATAGCCGATGCGCGCGGCCTCCCCGGCCAGGAAATCCGCGTCCTGTTCGGTGCCGTGATAGCCGGGGGTGAGGGGAATGCCCGCGGTTTCCATCAGGGATTTGGCGGCGGATTTGCTGCCCATGGCGCGGATGGCCGAGGGTGGCGGGCCGATGAAGGTGATGCCGGCCTCTGCGCAGGCTTCCGCGAAATCGGCGTTTTCCGACAGGAAGCCGTAACCGGGATGGATCGCCTGCGCCCCGGTCGCCTTGGCGGCGGCGAGGATTTTGTCGGCGACGAGATAGGACTCGCGGGCGGCGGCCGGGCCGATCAGCACCGCCTCGTCGGCGAGGCGGACATGGCGGGCCTTCGCGTCCGCTTCAGAATAGACGGCGATGGTGCGCAGGCCCATGCGGCGGGCGGTGCGGATGACGCGGCAGGCGATTTCGCCTCGATTGGCGATCAGGATGGTATCGAACATCTGGAACTCCTCCCGATCACATGCGGAAGACGCCGAAGCGCGTCGGAAGGATCGGCGCGTTCAGCGCCGCCGACAGCGACAGGCCCAGCATTCGCCTCGTCTGCACGGGATCGAAGATGCCGTCGTCCCACAGGCGGGCGCTGGCGTAATAGGGGTGGCCCTGTTCCTCGTATTGGGCGCGGATCGGGGCCTTGAAGGTTTCCTCGTCCTCGGCGCTCCAGGTGCCGCCCTTGCCCTCGATGCCATCGCGGCGGACGGTCGCCAGCACGCTGGCCGCCTGCTCGCCGCCCATCACCGAAATCCGCGCGTTGGGCCACATGTAGAGGAAGCGGGGCGAATAGGCCCGGCCGCACATGCCGTAATTGCCGGCGCCGTAAGAGCCGCCGACGACGAGGGTGAGCTTGGGCACGGCGGCGGTGGCGACGGCGGTCACCATCTTGGCGCCATGCTTGGCGATACCCTCGTTCTCGTATTTCCGGCCGACCATGAAGCCCGAGATATTCTGCAGGAACAGCAGCGGAATGCCGCGCTGGGCGCAAAGCTCGATGAAATGGGCACCCTTCTGCGCGGATTCGCCGAACAATATGCCGTTGTTGGCGATGATGCCGACGGGCATGCCCCAGAGATGGGCGAAGCCGGTCACGAGGGTGGTGCCGAAACGCGCCTTGAATTCATCGAGGCGGGAGCCGTCGACGACGCGGGCGATGATCTCGCGGATGTCGTAGGGCTTCCGCGTGTCGCGCGGCACGATGCCGTAGAGTTCGTCCGCCGGGTACAGCGGCTCCTCCGGGGATTCCAGCTTCACCGTGGCGGGCCGGGTCCGGTTCAGGTTGGCGACGATGCGCCGGGCGATGGCGAGGGCATGGGTGTCATTTTCCGCCAGATGATCGGCGACGCCCGAGATGCGGGCATGGACATCGCCGCCGCCCAGATCCTCGGCCGTCACCACCTCGCCGGTCGCGGCTTTGACGAGCGGCGGGCCGCCCAGGAAGATCGTGCCCTGATTGCGCACGATCACGCTTTCGTCCGCCATGGCGGGGACATAGGCGCCGCCCGCGGTGCAGGAGCCCATGACCACGGCGATCTGGGGAATGCCCATCGCCGACATCCGCGCCTGATTGTAGAAGATGCGGCCGAAGTGGTTCTTGTCGGGGAAGACCTCGTCCTGGTTCGGCAGGTTGGCACCGCCGGAATCGACCAGATAGACGCAGGGCAGGTGGTTTTCCTCGGCGATTTCCTGCGCCCGCAGGTGCTTCTTCACCGAAACCGGATAATAGGTCCCGCCCTTGATCGTCGCGTCGTTGCAGACGATGACGCATTCCATGCCCGAAACCCGGCCGATGCCGGTGATGATGCCGGCCCCCGGGCTGTCGCCGCCATAGAGCCCATGGGCCGCCATCTGCGAGAATTCGAGGAAGGGCGCGCCCGGATCGAGCAGGGCGGCCACCCGGTCGCGCGGCAGCAGCTTGCCGCGCGCCACATGTTTCTGGCGCGCCGCCGGGCCGCCCCCTTCCGCCGCGAGGGCGATCTTCTCGCGCAGGTCGGCGACGAGGCCGCGCATATGATCGGCGTTGGCGCGGAAATCGTCGGCGCGGGGCGACAGCGCGGATTTGATGACGGACATGAGTTTCCTCAGTTTGGGAGGCTTCCTCGGCGGCGGGCTTCGATGTTTTTGTGGCGCCGTTGGCCGCTGGCAGATTATAGGCTTTACCGTGTCCTGTCCTGCCACGCAGGGGTCAAATCGTGCCAACGCCTGATAGCGCCCCGCGCGCGACGCCCGCCGCCTTCATCCGGGCGATCCTCGGCGCCTATGAGAGGCAAGGCCGCGATCCCGCGCTCGCCCTCGCCCGGGCGCAGATCGATCCCGCCAGCCTTGCCTTGCCGGGCGCCGGGGTGACGGCGGCCCAGCTGGAGCTGATGGCCGGCCGCGCCATGCGCGAGCTGGACGACGAGGCGCTGGGCTGGTTTTCCCGGCGCCTGCCCTGGGGCTCCTACGGCTTGCTGGCGCGGGGCTCGCTGACCGCGCCTGATCTTCACACCGCCATGCGCCGCTGGTTCCGCCACCACGGGCTGCTGACCGACGACGTGGCGTTGTCCCTCGAGGTCGAGGGGGAGGTCGCCCGCGTCCGCCTGCGCGAGAGCGGGCGGATCAACGGCGATGCCGACATGCGCGAATTCTGCGCTGTCACCCTGCTGCGCAATGCCATCGGCTTTTCCTGCTGGCTGGCGGATTCCCGCATCGCCCTGACCGAGGCGTGGTTTCCCTTCCCCGCGCCCGACCATGCGGAGGCTTACGGCCTGCTGTTCGGCTGCCCGGTGCGTTTCGGCGCGGGCGATGCCGGCGTCGCCTTCGATGCCCGTTACCTCGCGCTGCCGGTGCGGCGCGACGAGGCGGCGATGCGCGAGATGCTGCGCAATGCCCTGCCGCTGATCGTGCTGCGCTACCGGCGCGACCGGCTGCTGCTGCGCCGGGCCCAGGCCCTGCTGGCGTCCCGGCCCGACCTGCTCGCCAATGCCGAGGCGCTGGCGGGCGCGCTCAACCTGTCGGTCCGCAGCCTGCATCGCCAATTGGCCCGGGACGGCACCACCCTTCAGGCCCTGAAGGACGAGGCGCGCAAGGCCGAGGCGATCCGCCTCCTCGACCGCAGCCATCGGCCGGTGAAACAGATCGCCGCCCTGACCGGCTTCGCCAACGAAAAGAGCTTCGCCCGCGCTTTCCGGGGCTGGACCGGCGTGACGCCCGCCGCCTGGCGGGCGGGAAATCGTTCGTGAAAATTGAACAAATATTGAATTATTAGTCATTGGACCGAATGGTTGACCGAATGCCACCCTGAACTCCCGTCGGATCGTGGAGTTCAGCCATGCGCATCATTTCCCTGCCGGCCAGCCTGTTGCCCGGGCTCGGACTGGCCGCCGCCGTCGCGACCGGGGGCTTCCTGCTTCATCGTCTGCCGGGGCTTGGACTGTTCAGCCCGATGATCCTGGCGATCCTGCTCGGCATCCTGTGGCGCAATCTGTTTGGCGTGCCGGCGCGGGCGGCGGCGGGCTTCCAGTTTTCCCTGCGCCGCCTGCTGCGTCTCGCGATCATTCTGCTCGGCCTGCAATTGACGGCGGCTCAGGTCGCTTCTGTCGGCATCGGCGGCATGGCGGTGATCGCGCTCAGCCTGGGGGGAACCTTCCTGTTCACCGTCGTGCTGGGCCGGGCGTTGGGGGTGGAGCGGGGGCTGGCGGCGCTGATCGCGGCGGGAACGTCGATCTGCGGCGCCTCCGCCGTCGTCGCCGCCAACACGGCGATAAGGGCACGGGACGAGGATGTCGCCTATGCCATCGCCTGCGTCACCGTCTTCGGCTCGATCGCCATGGTGCTCTACCCGCTGGCGGCGCCGCTGCTGGGGTTGGGGGCGGAAGGTTTCGGCCTCTGGGCCGGGGCTTCGATCCATGAAATCGCGCAGGTCGTCGCCGCCTCCTATCAGGAAGGCCAGGCGGCGGGGGATTTCGGCACGATCGCCAAGCTGGCCCGGGTCATGCTGCTGGCGCCCGTGGTCATCGGCCTCGGCTTCGCCGCCCGGGCCGGGCTGGAGGGCCAGACCGCCGCCCGCGCGCCCATGCCCTGGTTCGTGCTGGGGTTCATCGCCCTCGTCGCGGTGAACAGCCTGGTCGATGTGCCGCCGGTGGTGACCGCCGGGGCGGCCATGGCGACCCTGGTGCTGCTGACCACGGCGCTGGCGGCCATGGGGCTGGAGACGGATATCCGCCGCCTGCGGGCGCGGGGGCTGCGGCCGCTGATCCTCGGCGCGGCGGCCTTTCTTTTCATCGCCGGTTTCAGTCTGATGCTGGTCGAGACCATAGGCTGAAGCCGGACCCCATGACCCTTGAACAATTGCGCATCTTCATCGCCGTCGCCGAACGGGAGCATGTGACCCGGGCCGCCGCCGCCCTCGGCCTTACCCCCTCGGCGGTCAGCGCCGCGATCGCTGCGCTGGAGGCGCGCCATGGTGTCGTCCTGTTCGACCGCATCGGCCGGGGCATCGCCCTGACCGGTGCCGGGCGCGAATTCCTGGCCGAGGCTCGCGCCGTCCTCGCCCGGGCCGAGGCGGCGGAAGCGGTGCTGACCGATCTGGCCGGGCTCCGCCGGGGCCGGCTCTGCCTCGCCGCCAGCCAGACCATCGGCAACTACTGGCTGCCGCCGCTGATGCATCGCTATCGCCTGGCCCATCCCGGCATCGAGCTTCGGCTGTTCATCGGCAATTCGCGCCAGGTCGCGGCGCAGGTGGCCGAGGGGGTGGTCGATCTCGGCTTCGTCGAGGCCGAAGTGACGGCGGACGAACTGGCGATCGAGACGGTGGCGACCGATGCCATGCTGCTGGTGGCCAGCCCCGGGCTGGCCGGCGCGGTGGCCGATCTCGCGGCGCTGCCCTGGGT